>JANXQG010000493.1 GCA_025356915.1 Planctomycetota bacterium
GCCGGCCCTCGCCAAGCTTAAGCCGAGATTATTCATTGTCTGATAACTGCGCGGATCCTTGGCAAGAATCTCGCGATAGGCGGCGATCGACTTGTCGTATTGCTGTTGTTGGGCGTACAGGTCGGCAAGAACCAGCAACAGAGCAACCGGGCGTTTGGATTTATTCGATGCCGCGACAAGAATCTTTTCCAATTGCTGGTATTGGGCGGAGTTCGCTGCTTTTGAGTGCATCATAAGGACCGCAGGGAGCTGCAAGTTTTCTGCCGGGCACTTGTCCCAGCACTGCTCCAGGACATCGAGGCACTCGCGGATTCGCTTTTGCCTGGCAAAATAAGCGGCGCGGAAAATGTCTCCCGTCTCCGAAATTTTCTTGCTCCGCAGAGAAGCAAAGAGCGTGTCGGCATTTTCTTCAAACCCTTTGGCGACGATCTGCTTGCCCTCCGCCTTGAGCCGATCGCTGAATTTTTCCATGACCTGGGCCACGAGCAACAGTTGTTGTCCGCGATCCTTGGGCTGGGCGAGCGGATTGTCGAGGAAGGCCATCGCCAAGTCGCCTGCGACCTTGAGATTACCGCGGAGGAACTGATACTCGGCTTTTAGTCGCATCGTGTCGAAGAGGTTGGGAGCGGTTTTCTCCAAGGTTTGCAGCCAGTTATTGGCGTCATCAAGTTCCTTCTTCTCCAGGAGCGTGTTGACATAGAAGACGAGGTATCGGGGCTGCACAACGCCTTTCTGGGCACCAAGCACGCTATGCATCTGGTTGCCGTAATTGGTCCAATCATTCTTCTTCAAGTAAAGTTTTGCCAGCGTGAAGTAGTCTTCGGGTGTAGCGTCGGTACTCTTCACGAGATCTTCCATGGCCTGGATGACTTCACCGATTTTTTCCTTTCGGGGGTCGCCGAGGAGTAGATTCACCTTCACGCGCTTGTCGTCGATCGAAGCGACCTTGCTACGAAGGTTTTCGTCGATCATTGCCATGCCTTGATGGAGCTGATCGAAGCCTCCGCGGCTCATCAGGATGTTGGCTAGGCTGCGGCGAGCCCAACAGGCATCGGTGAGTGTAGCCGGCGATTGCAGCGAGACAATCTGCTTGAGAAGCGATTCGGCCCGGTCAAGCTTGTTGTTCTTCAAGTAAAAAGCGGCAGCCCATCGCAGAACGCGGCTGTTTTGTGGCGAGGCCTTGACGGCTTCCTCGTATTTTGCCTGGGCCTTCTCCGTTTCGTTCAATAGTTCACAGCAGGCTGCCAGCGTGATCGGGGCCTGTTCGCCCTTGAGCGCTGCCTCGGCTGCGGCAATCAGCGGCTGTGCCTTGTCGGGCCGGCCCACATTGACCAGAAGCTGCACCAGCGCGATCCAGACTTCATCCGCCTGGGGATTCAATAGGCGGGCATTCAAGAACGCATTCACGGCCCGCTGCGCCATTCGAGTCATTTCCGTATCGGTTCTCCAATCGCGATTGTCGCTCTGCGCCTTGAGCTTCAAACGTTGGGTAAGATGGCCGTACATCTGTCCCTGACGCAAGAAGTCCTTGTAGTTCTTGTTATCGGCGACAACCGATTTTTCAACGTCCTTCTCGGCCTCGGCGATGTTGCCCGTGAATACTTTCACATAGACATACTCCTGGTTCATCTCACCCAGGAGCGGACTCTTTTGTTTTTCGAGGAAGTCAAATAACTGCCTGGCTTCTTCAATGTGCCCGCGTGGTAGGAGGAGTTGCACGGTGCGGCGGATCACGTCGCTATCGCGTTCTCCCATGCGATAGATGGCGCGAACATAGAATTCCAATGCCTGATCAGGTTCGTCCTGCATCTCGCAGATCTTACCGGCCAAAACGGCCGGGGCCGACCAGTCTTTGCGGACTTCCAGGGCTTGTTGCAGGTAACCTCGGGCCTCCAGAAGCAATTGTGGATCCGTCTTCTTGGATTGCACTAGCGCACGAATGGCCTTGCCGTAAAGCCAAAAGGGCCCGCAGCCGCCAAGTTGCTCCATCTCGTTCAATCGTTGGTCGAGTTCCTGCAAGTTGGGCGTCTGTCCTTTTTCATAAATACGAAGATTTAAATCGCAGAGAAGATACCGAATGAGGATATTCTTCGGTTCTTTGTCAGCTACGAGGCGACCGTAGAAGAGGCCCAAATCAAGATCGTTGGATTGAATGCTCAAGGCGGCGAGACTACCCCAGAGATGCGTTTTCTCGAAATCGGTCATTTTGCTGACGTTCTCGCCGAGCTTCTTCAGCACCGCGATCACTTGGGGATCTTTGCGGCGGACGGCGCAACTGGCCCGCTTTTCCCGTACGATCGGGTGATCGCCCAGGTTCTGTTTCGCCTCCGCCTGATCGATATAGTCCGAAACCCGCTTCCATTTCTGCTCCTTTCGGCCAGTATCCGATTCTTGGTCGGCCTGATACATGGCCAGATTGATCAAAGCCAGCCATATCTGGGCACTCTTGGGGAATTTCACGGAACATTGCTTCAAAAACTCTTCCGCATCCACGGGTGAATCTTTTGCCAGGAGTACTTCCGCCTTGAGGACGGCCAGGTTGGGGGTCAGCAACCTTTGCCGCTGAATCTGATCGAGCAACTGGTCCACAGGCTGCCAATCGCGCTTCTCTTTGTCCTCGCGCAGTCGGATCATAATCAAAATCCGAGCCAAAGAGAGTACCGCCTCCGAATCGGGATGGGCCCCTTTGACCAGGATGCGATATTGCTCTGCGGCGTCCGCAAGGTTTCCGCGGCTCATAAAAATCTCGGCAAGTCCTGCCCGGGCTGGAGACAAGAGAGGATCAATCTTCAGGGCCTCTGAGTAGGCAACCATCTGCTTTTCGACATCACCCTGATGGTGGTAACATTGGCCGAGGTGCAGGTAGGCAAGTTTCAAAACACCGGGGTCATCCTGTAGCTTAGGCAGAATTTCGACGAAAATTGCCTTGGCGGTTATCCAATCGCCTTTCATGACCGCCAGTCGTGCCTCAAGGAATTTCACCAACTGTGGCCGATAGCTGAGTCCCTGCTCAAAACGAATTTCCCGCAATTCCTGGATCCGTTTTTCGGCCTCGTCGAACTTTCCATCCATGATGTCTGAGTTGACCACGTCCCAAAGAATTTCCGCATAGCCGTAGGTCCCCTTGGTGTTTTCCAACCCCATGCGGAGGACTTCCATGGCTTCCTTGTGCTGGCCGAGACGGTTCTTGACCTCGGCCATGACTTTATACATAGCTCGATCGCTTTTGCTCACTTTGATGCCACGGTCCAGATAGTCCTCCGCTGTCTTGTACTGCCCTTTTGCTAGGTAGCAGCGTCCAGCAAGCCACAATGCCTTGGGATCTTCGGGAACCAGTTCCAAAATCCGCTTCGCCTGCGCCAGGGTCTCGTCAAACTTTTCCTGTTCGAGCAGATAGTAGGCATACATCAGGATCGCGGTCGGCGATTTTGAATTGTTGGCAACCATCAACTCCATGACTTTGGTAGCGTCGGGCCTATTGCGCAACCGCGCACGAAGAACGTCTGCCAGATGCACATAGGCATTGATTTGGGTGGGCGATATTTTGATGGCACGCCGGAATTGCTCACATGCCTTATCATCCTTGTTGTTGTAGATGAGTATCTGGCCACCAAGATCGAGCAATTCAGGGTCGTCGGGAGTCTCTTGTATCAACACCTTAAAGTGTAATTCAGCGTCCGATGCTCGCCCGATCCGCAGTGCCATATCGACGAGCTTCCGCCGAGCCTTACGCAAATCTTCCTGAGGAATTGAGTCGTCGGCCGTGCGCAAAACTTCTTCAAGTTTAACAAAGGCGGCGCGGACGTTAAGCTTTTCGGCATACAGCATCCCCAGGTGCAGTTGTGCTTGGCGATCTTCCGGTACAAGGGCAACATAACTTTCCAAATGGCGGATCGTTTCATTAAGGTCTCTCGCCTCTTCCGCCCTTTCCGATGCGGCCCTCAATGCGTTGGCCTGGCGGCGGACTTGAAATCCGTGCAGCAAGTGCAGACAGCCACCAAAAAGCACAACCACCACGAGGCAGATCGCCGCAAGGCGCACGTTCAAAGTTCGCATGATTGGATCTCGAAAAAAATTGATACTCGCCTGGCAATTGGCGCGCTGTCCAGGCTACGTTAACGGAAGTGTAAAACGGAATAAATTCCGTATTATTTAGGGCCGCCCTCCAGGTGAACCACACCATATGGCAAATTTATGCGACTCCCCCGTGATTAGTTTCCGCCGCCTCAAAAACCATGTAAATAGGAAAATCATTACCGCCGCGCTGACGACGATCTCGTAGCCCAGCCAACTGTAGCGTAAGCCGTAGTAAAAGAGCTTGAAATACTCGCTCACGACGAAGAGGAACCCCGCCTCGCTCCGCCACCAGTTCTCGTTTTCAAACCCTTCCGCTGGTGCAGAGATCATCACAATCTCGACCGGCTGATCGGACAGGACTTGCTGAAAGACTCGCTGAAAGATCCAGCGCGACCGTCGAGTGTGCGGTCCCTCGGTGACAATCATCAATCTTTTGGCCGGGTGATCGGTCAGGTAGTCGGCCACCGCTTTGGCCTCGTCGAAAGTGGTATTCACCGCGGAATCCAAACAGACTACGCGATCTCGCGAGACACCGCCATACTCGAAAACCTTCAAGTAAATTTCAAAGAACGGCGGGATCGCACCGCTGATCTCGCTAGGATGGGCGGCCACGGTATTCTGTAGTATCTTCGGTGCCCAGCCGCCATGCACGAGTGCCGCCGCGACAAAAGGTCGGGTGTTGAGACCGCCGGTCAACATCACCACGGCATCGGCCTTTTGCGGTGGGCTGCCGACATCGAGCCACCGGGCTACCCAAGGCAAGCTCCATGGGTTAAAAGCCAAAACGAAAATTAGGATACAGCCAACGGCGATAATCGGCCACCAGCGATGCCACGGGTTTTTCATAGAGGAGCCTCCCCGATTTGGGTGCGGATTTCATGCTGAAATGTGGCAGCATCGGGCATCTCCGGACACGCTCCATCCCCTTTTGCCCAGACATAGATCAACTCCAGCCAGCCGTACATGAACCTTTTCACGCCGGTGCGGCTCCGCCACCAGCTTTCGACACGGCATTCGGGATCGGGCAAGATCGCCAGCCCCACCCGCTCGGAGTCGATCGGGCCAAGTATCTTGCTGAGCACGTACCGCAACCGACCACTGCTGAACGGACTACATGCTATCCTCACCGTCGATTCAGGGTGAGCCTTCAGCCATTCGGAGAGAGCATGGGCCTCACCCCACGCATTGAGTGCATCGGCGCGGATCGGCCAAACATCGGCCGAAGGTACACCGCGCTTGATCAACTCGTTGCGGCAAGTCTGCTCGAATGATGGCACAGCGCCAATCTCCACAATGCGGTTGATGTGGGGCAATAGCAAGAGGATTTTTCGACCGGACGACTTGCCATGCCACTCGGCGGCCGCATCCAATGCACCAAAACCATCGGCACCCAGTTCGTTGCCGTGAATACAGAAGTAATCGGCTGACTTGGATGATGATGACGCATGAAACGGCCAAGCAAGCATCCACGGAATCACCCCATGCAACAGCGCGAGAACGAGCAGAACCGCCAGCACAATCGTTGTGCGGCGGCTTACTACCGATCCAAAAACTGCTCGGTGATTTCCTTGCATCTCTCCTCCCCCCCTGCCCTTCTCCTGCGATTGACTTTTTCTCTTACCGCTCCTTATGCACTGCAAAACAATAACTTGCGCAGTTGCTCGTGGGACGGATTGCCAATCCGTCCTACGGTGATTGGTCAACTTATTCTTTTACAACGGCTTAGTTGCCTTTCCGCTTCCCTGCTGCGGATCCTTTGCCTCGTGATAATCCTGCTCGGTATTTACGTCCCACAGGTTCGACTTGTCGCGCACTCCGGCTACGATATTGTCGACCGCCACCATGGCCGTAAGCATGGAATGATCCTGGTTGTTGTAGCGGTGCATGCCGTTTCGGCCCAGCAGAAAGATATTCGAGAAGCGATCCATGAAGCGGCGGACCTTATCGAAGCGGTCATACGTGCCGAAATACGCTGGGTAGGTCTTCGGCATGCGGATCACCGTGGCATCCAGCACCGCCGAGCGTTCAATGATGCCGATCTTCTCCATCTCCCGGCTGCCCAACTCGATCAGTTCCTGATCCGACATTTTCCATAAATTGTCAGTCTCGTAGCAGAAGTACTCCAGCCCCACCCAGACCTTTGAACGATCGGAGACCATGAAAGGGCTCCAATTATTGAAGATCTGCAAGCGGCCCACCACGACATCAGGCTCCTGAATATAGATCCAATTGTCGCGGATGAGCTGCTGCCCCTGCTTGGAATCCTCACGGACCTTCAGTTCCTTCAGTAAGAGACCGACGGTGATGAAGTCGCGGTAGATCAACCCCTCACTGACCTGGCGCACCTCGGCCGGCACCTCGGCGTCCAGAGCACGGACGAGTTCCTTCACCGGCATGGTTGAAAAGAACCAGTCGCCACGATAAACAGTCGTTTGACCGCTGCGCGGATCAACCGCTTCGACCGCCACGATGCGCTCGCGGTCAAGATGAATCTTGCTAACCCGCTGGTGATGAACGATCTGGCCGCCGCGTCGCTCGATTTCCCGGGCCACGGTCTCCCACATCTGCCCTGGCCCATATTTGGGGTAGAGGAACTGTTCGATGAGCGAGGTTTCGGTATTCTTTTGGGTGATGTCACCCCGGCGGCGAAATATCTTACTAAAAATATGCTTCAAAGTGCCGAGGATTGAGAGTCCCTTGATCCGCTGTGCACCCCATTCCGCACTAATAACCGAACATTGCTCGCCCCAGACTTTTTCCGTATACGACTTGAAAAATGTGTGATACAACTCGCGGCCAAAGCGGTTAATGAAAAACTCCTCCAGGTTTTTCTCGGGCCGGACGGGGAACAAGACCGCGCGAAGATAGCTGAAACCGATCTTCACCATTCGCAGCAGGCCGAGCTTGCGGATCGTGTCGAGGCTCAGCGTGATGGGATAGTCGAAGAACCTTCGGAGGAAATAGATGCGGCTCTTGCGCTGCCGCACAAGCATGACTTCGTCACATTGTTCCGGATCAGGCCCCTGCCCTGTCGTTGCCACATCACGGCTTTTTCGCTGGTAGCCGATCGTAGCCTGCCCTGCTTGCACACGTTGCATTGGCATTCGGTCGAGCCACCACTCCATGACGCGGTCGGACTTGGAAAAGAAGCGATGACCACCGATATCGATGCGGTTGCCTTTGTAATTAGCCGTGCGCGAGATGCCGCCGACATAGTCCTCGACCTCCAGCACAATAGGCACGACGCCGGTCCGCTGGAGCAATTCAAAGGCTGCTGTCAAACCCGCTGGCCCGGCGCCGATGATGATCGCGGTTTCCGCCATCTAATGCACTTTCGCGTGACGGCCGCTGGAATTGACCCTCGCATGGAGGTCATCGACAATCCAATGGATCAGGCAGATGTGAACGCTTTCTACCATGCCCATGTCGTCCAGGGGAACATGGATCCCGGCGTGCGCCATCTCCTTGAGCTTGCCGCCACGAAAGCCCGTCATGCCGAAGGTCTGCAAGCCATGGCGATTGGCCCAATCGACGGCCCTCAAAACATTGGGGCTGTTGCCTGAACCACTGATCGCCACCAGTACGTCCCCCGGTTGGCCAAAATTCATCAATTGCTGCACAAAGATCTGGTCGTAGCCGCAGTCGTTGCCGATGGCCGTCAACCAGCCGACGTTGTCGGTGAGGCTCAATACCCGCAATCGCCGCCGCGACTCGTCGCAGAGATTCTCCTGCGCCAGACAACCTTTGCCGAGATCTTCGCAGAGATGCGAAGCCGTGCAGGCCGAACCACCATTACCGACGACAAACACCGTATTACCATTCTCCCAGGTGGTGTAAAGCAACTCTGCCAAGTGGAACACCTCCTCTTGGCTGACTCGCTTCACTTCTGTGCAAAGACGTTCCAAGTAAGGCCCTAAGTCGATATTAACTCCCAGCATATACACTCCTCATCTGTTCGGAAACTGCCGCACAATAAATAATATACGTCACAAAGAGGTGGCGTCTACAGTTCTTGGTTTACCGATGCCTGAAAACCTTCCCTATCCTTCAGGATGATCCAAAAGCTCCTGCAAGCGAGCGGCCAACTCGGGCGGAAAACGCGAAGGCCATGTAGCGTCGATCAAGCCAACCTCGATGAAATCAAGCAGGTGCATTTGATCCTTGCGCCGAAACGACGTGAGTTTCATCCGCGCTAGCGATTCCAGCGAAAGCAGGCGAAAAGACGCCGATAGCTCGCTCTCGGATACATCGGGCGTGGGCAGCAGATATTCTGGCCGCACTCGTTCGCCGGCAAAAACCAAGTGTACGGCGTCGCGGGCCTTCGCCCCGGCACCGTCGAGGAGCATGTCAACCCCGGCTGCGTGGCGATGAAAAAAACCCGCCTTCGACATCGCCTCGATGACGGCCTGTAGATCCTGGCGACGAATCAGAATGTCAACGTCTTGGGTGTTTCGCACCGCAGCCTCATCAACGCGAGAGACCCAGGCGGCCACGGCGTTGCCGCCCACGACGGCATAGGGAATGCCGGCCTCTTCGAAGATCGAAGCCGCCCGCAACAAACGCATGCGCACTTTTTCCACCGCTCGCTCAATTCGTTCCCAGGAAACATCTTGAAAAACAGTCTGTTCCATTGGCACAATTCCCAAAGCTTCTGTTTCCCAGTATACCCCGAAGATAGGGTCGGAGATATACCACTCGCGGTCGAGACTGACACTAACCCGAAGCACAAGCGAGGTTGTTAAGTCATTGCCTCGCTTGCGATTCGGGTTAGTATGTAATCGGACAATCTCGACCGCAGCGGTATAGCTTCCCCGAGTTGATTTGCTTAACGACAACCGTCTCCCATTTCTCGCACCAACTCCAACAATTGCTGGTGCAAATCTTGGTTAGCAGAGGCGAGAAAACGCCCCGTCCCAAGATCGACAGACCCACCTTCCGGAGATGTCACGACCCCACCAGCCTCCTGGACCAACAACACTCCGGCGGCGATATCCCAAATCTTGGTTGAAAATCCCCATAACACGCCGTAGCGTCCCGCGGCGACATCGCACAAATTGAGTGATGCCGAACCGGTGCGGCGAATGCCCTGGCAACGAAACAGAATCTTATTGAACACTACCAAATCAGGGGAGTCGTGCTGAAGCCTCGCCGGAAAACATGATCCGGCAATCACTTCGGATAGCCGAGCCGAGCTGCTGGTCCGGATCGGCCGGCCGTTGAGAAAGGCGCCCTGGCCGACTGCGGTAGTAAAGCACTCATTCAGCGATGGATCAAAAACGGCCCCAACCAGCACTTTACCATGGTGCTCCAGAGCGAGTGACACGGCATAATGGGGAATTCCGTGTACGAAATTGGTTGTTCCGTCCAGCGGATCGACGATCCAGCGGTAGTCGGTCTTGCTGGGGGTGTCACTGGCAAGTTGATCTTCCTCGCCGAGTACGGAATGATGAGGAAATGCCCGCAAAACAGTTGTTTTGACGATTTCCTGCGAGGCAAAATCAGCCTCGGTGACAAAGTCCGCTGGCCCCTTGTGCTGAATGCTGGTTTTGCCAATCCAGTCCCGGATGGTCGCCCCCGCCGCCCGAACAGCCTTTTCGCAGGTTTCAAGATACGCTTGGAGATCGCTCATAAGGATGATTATAACAAATAAATCGTTCGGCGAGGGTCTCCCGACCCCGCCGAAACCGCGTGGCTCGGTCAGGAGACCGGCCACAACAAGTCTTGCGGGAATTCTGCTACAATCATGCTTTCTCTTAACCTCCCTCTCTTTTGCTTGCCATGAATTCCAAGTATTGGCTTTTGGACGGCCATGTTGCTCGGTTGAATCTGCCGAGATTATCGCTTGCCTTCGATGCTGACCATCTTGCCGAGGGGCTCACGAAGATTGCCGTTCTTGGTCAACCTTGGTCCAATGGCCGCCTGCTGGGCATCACTGGTTCGGCCACAACGCTCACGGATTTGCATATCCGCGGTGATGATTTGATCGCGGTCCATGAAACGGGCCTACCCGATGCAGCCCGGGTTGATCTGCTATGGCATGTGGCCCAACCCGCAGCAGAGGATCCGTGGATTGCTCGCATCGATCTGCTGGTCTCCGTGTGTACCGACCAGTTCGACTGGCGACACGATGTTCGCCTCGAAAGTGTTCTTCCCGAAATGACCTTGATCGAGAAGTTTGATTCGCTTGGCAACCTCTTTGCCGCCAAGGGTTGGTCACTCGCGGTGATGGTTCATCCGGCCGATCTAGGCCATCACGAGTTGACCACAGAGGCCGAGACATTTGCTACTTGTTATTTACGCCACCCATTGTTTCGCACAGAATGTCTGGAAAAGGGTGTGATTCTTCGCGCCCGGGCGAGGGCTTGGTTTTTGCCCTTTGACGTCGATAGGGTGGCGGTATCCGCATGTTTTGCTGAGTTCGTTGCGGCCGATCCGCCGCTGAGCAATAGTACGTCAGGATTTTCAGCCTGACCTTGGGGTGTACTGTCAGGCTGGAAAGCCTGACTTACGAGAGATTTGACATCTTGGCGGGTAGTTGTTTGAATTAAATCATGAACGACATTTTCATCACCGAAAACTTCCTTTTGCAAAACGACCGCGCCGTCGAGCTCTATCACCAGTTCGCCCGTGATCTGCCGATTATCGATTACCATTGCCACCTCCCACCGCGGCAGATTGCCGAGGACCACCGTTTCGCCAACCTGACGCAGATTTGGCTCAACGGCGATCATTACAAGTGGCGGGCGATGCGCACCGCCGGCGTGACGGAACGCTATTGTACCGGTGACGCCACGGACTGGGAAAAGTTCGCGAAGTGGGCCGAGGTGGTGCCCAAAACGCTCCGAAATCCAATCTATCACTGGACTCACCTGGAACTCAAATGCCCGCTGGGGATCAGCGACCGCTTGCTCAATCCCCAAACTGCGCCTGGCATCTGGGAGGAGTGCAATAGGTTGCTTGCCCGAGACGACATGTCGTGCCGCGGCATCATGCAGCAGATGAAGGTCGTCTTGGTCTGCACGACCGATGATCCAGTCGATTCGCTGGAATATCACGCGACAATCGCGACCGACCCGACGTTCAATATCCGCGTGCTGCCGACTTTCCGGCCCGACCGTGCCCTGGCGATCGACGCGCCGGAAACCTTCAATCACTATGTTGACCGCTTGGCGGAGGTGAGCCGGGTCGATATCGGCGACGCCTTCCCCTGCTTTCTCGACGCCTTGCGAAAGCGGCACGATTTCTTCCACAAGGCTGGCTGCCGGCTTTCCGACCATGGCATGGAGACCATCGATGCGGTCGAAGGCACGGCACTGGAAGCGACCGGCATTTTCGCCCGGGTTCGTCGTGGCGACCGGCCCTCACCGGAGGAAATTGCCCGCTTCCGATCGGCCATGCTCCATGAAATGGCCCTATGGGACCACGAGCGCGGCTGGACGCAGCAGTTCCACATTGGTGCGATGCGAAACAACAACCGTCGGATGTTCAATCAAGTTGGCCCTGATACAGGCTTTGATTCGATTGCCGACCGTACTTACGCCCGCGGGCTATCACAGTTTCTCGATCGGCTCGACCGCACAAACCAGTTGGCCAAGACGATCCTGTACAACCTCAATCCGACACACAATGAAGTTCTCGGCACGATGATCGGCAATTTTCAGGATGGCCGCGTGCCCGGCAAGATGCAGTTTGGTAGCAGTTGGTGGTTCCTCGATCAGAAGGACGGCATGGAGAAGCAGATCAACTGCCTCTCGAACCTTGGGCTGTTGAGTTTTTTTGTTGGCATGTTGACCGACAGCCGGTCGTTCCTATCTTACACGCGGCATGAGTATTTCCGCCGCATCCTCTGCAATCTATTAGGCAACGAGATGCACCAAGGCCTCTTGCCGGACGACATGGAGTTGGTCGGCGCGATGGTCCGCGACTTATGCCATGACAATGCGGTGCGGTATTTTGGATTTGATCTGCCCATGCGGCGGTAGTGGCCAATCCGGTTCTAGGTGCAACCGTAGGGTGGGACGAGTGCAGCGAGCCCCACCAAAATCGCGACAAAACGGAGTTGATGGGGCTCGTTGCGCTCATCCCACTACAAGGTCGGACGCGGATTGATCAAACCAGCTTGTAATGCCGCGAGAGTGTGAATCGCCGGTTTCGCTTGACCTTGGGAAGTGAGCAAGCCGCCATGGGGAAACTCGTGCGGTTGGCTGTCTTCAAACTGATTCCAGACCACCGCCTGGATCCCCGGTTTGGCAAGAATCAGTGGCACCAAGCGAGCCACCCAGGCTTGCTGCGCATCGAGACTCCACGAACCGGCTGGCAAGTCGATCTTCTGCCTAGCCCTGGGGTCGGTGCCGTCGGAACTAGGCAAGCTCAAACCGACCGCCAGCGGCAGGCCCAGAAGGCTCCAGTCGTCCAGAAACCGGTTGACGTCTATTTCGCTCCGCAAAAGCGTGCCACCGGTAAAGCAACCGAAGTTCATTTCCAGAAAAATTGCCTTGAAATCCAAGCGGGCGCGAATGAGCGCGTCAGCAAAATGGATAGGGGAAAGATCGACCGCGCGACGCCCCTGGTACTCGCCCCACGGCTGATCGATACCGATCATCGAGGAGTGGTCGGGATCGAGTCCCTTGACCCGGCAAACAATCCCGGCCACCAGTCGCAGTTTTTCTTCCTCAGAAAAATTAAGGACTTGTGAAGTGTTCACGCGGGCCGCACAGTGCCAGAGATCGACCTTTCCACGATAGCGATTCACGACGGCATCTACGAATTGGCCAGCCGAGAACACTAAGGTGTCGAAATCGTCATCCCAGAGATATATCCAATCGGGTAGCCCCCGGCCGTCAGGTTGCAAGAGCGGTCCCATGCAAATTTGCAAACCGTGCTCACGGCACCACTGGATCTGCCGATCACAAGCCGACCAGTCGAAGCTGCCTTCCGCGGCCTCCACATCCCGCCAATAAACAGGCACCATCGCCATGTTAAAGGCCGCGAGGAAGGACCGGGCAGTTGCATCGTCCATTTCCGAGCTGCTGAGTGCGCCGCCCAGCAGCGATGGCAGCCGGCCCGTCGCACGGCGGCGAACGGCGATCAATTGTTCGGAATATGCCGCTGCCAGATGTTGCGAACCGTCCAAGGCAATTTGCAGGGCCTCCTGGGCGGCAACTCCATCACCACTATCCTGCTGGACCACGGCCCAACTAAATTTTAACAAGGCATCTTTCAGCATACGGAGCACCGCATCTGGAACCGTCAGGCCGATCAACTCCCACTCGTAAAGCTGGGTGCGAAGCACATTGATCGTGCCGCGGGCAAGTTCCAGGGGAAGATGATACGGCTCCCATCGCTCGGCCAGCGTGCCCGTCGAAAGAGCCAACAGGCCGTGACCTTCCACGTACCAGGGAACCGTTACCGAGCCGGAATCCGAGACGTCTCGCTCCAGTACCAGTTCGCCCTCATCGGCCTCGGCATGCACGACCCACGGCGTGCGATCCATGCCCGACATATAGGTAAACTGCAACACTTCTTCCGTGATGCATTGCGGCGGTGAGACGATAAATCGCATCTGCCCCATCGGAACGGGATCCTTAAAACCGACTAGAAACCTTGGAAAGTGTACCTCAGTATCGCCTTTGGTTCAAGATAGACAAACGGAATGAATTCCGTTCTACGTAGACACCTCCTAGGCAATTTGGGCGTTCGTGGGTATATTTCGAGGATTCCCTTTCCGATCCCCAATTTCCCCATTAAGCCCCATGCAATCCTCTGTCGTTCTGCAAACTTCGCTTCCTGGAATTCCCGTGCGACGCGGCAAGGTCCGTGACGTTTATGATCTGGGCCAGCAACTGCTCCTAGTGAGTACCGACCGCCTCAGTGCGTTTGACTGGGTTCTGCCGACCGGCATCCCCGACAAAGGCCGCGTGCTGACGCAGATCGCTGCTTTCTGGTTCGAGCGATTGGGTGGACCGAATCACCTAATCACGACCGACATCCGGCAGATGAATCTACCGGCCGGTGCTAATCTTCCAATGCTGGAAGGCCGAACGACGCTCTGCCGAAAGACCCAAGTGGTGCCGATTGAGTGCGTGGTGCGTGGGTATCTATCCGGCTCGGGCTGGGCCGAGTATCGCAAGAGCGGCACCGTCTGCGGCATTCGCCTCCCGGCGGGCCTGACCGAAAGCTCCCGTCTGCCAGAACCCATTTTCACGCCGGCCACCAAGGCGGAATCGGGCCACGACGAGAACATCACGTTTGAACAGATGGTTGAGGCAGTCGGTCGCGAGTTGAGCGAGGAGCTGCGACAGCGAAGCATCGACATCTTTCAGCGTGGTGCGGCATACGCCCTGGAACGCGGGATTATTATCGCCGATACCAAGTTTGAATTCGGCCAGGTCGACGGCCAGATCCTGCTGATCGACGAGGTTCTCACTCCCGACAGCTCTCGGTTCTGGCCGGCCGATCAATATGCTCCCGGCCGTGGGCAACCTTCGTTCGACAAACAATTCGTCCGCGACTGGCTGACGGCCAGCGGCTGGGACAAGAACAGCCCCCCCCCTGCCCTGCCCGACGATGTCGTGACAAAAACACGGGCGAAGTATATCGAGGCCTACGAGCAATTAACCGGGCAGAAATTTGCTTGATCACCATGGCCAGGCGAGGGGTGAGGACAACTATCCCCCACCCCCGTACTCGGGGGGTGGGCAGGGGATGAGGGCTATTCTCTTCTCGCCTGTACCACGCGGGGCAACCGTGCGAGATCCTTGACCGTCGGTCCCGGATGCAATCCAGGCACGGCGGCCAACAACGCTTGCACCGCACTATGGATCATGGGGCTGATCTCGATCAATAAGTGACCACCCGGCCGCAGCCGCTCGGCTGCTTGCAAAATCAATCGTTCGATCACTTCCGTCCCCTTCGGTCCGGCCAGGAGGGCCTCGCGAGGCTCAAAGTCCTTTACATCCCGAGGCAACTTTTCGTATTCGGCCGTACTGATGTAAGGCGGATTACTCACGATAAAGTCGAACTTTGGCTCGGCCTCAACCCCTGTGAGTAGGTCGCACTCGATCCGTTGAACTCGCTCGGCGACACCGTGCTGCCGAGCGTTTTCCGCAGCAATCTCCAGTGCGACTTTGCTTGTATCCGTCGCCACGATTAGGGCTGCCGGGAGACGCTTGGCCAGCGTCA
>JANXQG010000509.1 GCA_025356915.1 Planctomycetota bacterium
AACGTCTGCTGTCGGCGGTTGCCCCGTTGCGTAACGTGGTGGGGCATGCCCGGTATGACCAATCTCGCTAGTCTTGCCATGCACCCAAAATAGCAGATTCCTCAATCATGTCAATAGTTTAGTCATGTGTCCCCGGAATTCATCCCGGAATTCATCCCGGAATTCATGGTCCCCGGAATTCATGCCCACGGCAATTCCAAGATGTTTACAGCAATAGATTCACGTCTCCCCAAACTGCCGCAGCCAATAGCGCACTTCTTCCTCCAGCAGCGGTCCGCTGGGCCGCTCCGGGCCATCGACCGCCACTTGCCGTCGCTGCTGCCGAGCACGAAGAACCTCGGCATACCAGACGTCGCTATCGACCGCCCGGGCACGTCGTCGTTTGGCCGCCCGCTGAATGCGATGATCGCTGGAGACAACCGTCAACCGCCGTGGCGAAGTATCCTCCCGGATAAGCTCTTCGATGAGCGTGTCGGCATCTTCGTCGCGCGCGGCAAAGCGGACGAGCAATCCTTTATGACGCATTTCCCGCGGCAGCCCGGGCGGAGGATCGTGGGCGTCAAACACCACCACCGTCTGCGGGACTTCGTCGGGATCGAGCGATACTGCCAGAAAATTCAAGAGTGCCAGCCGTGCCTTTTCCAGATTTGCCCGCCCACGGATCGGCACCGGAACGCTTGCCACGTTCAATAAATTGTAACCGTCAATGAGATAGAGCATTCCGCCTCAGTTTCACCACCCCGCCGACCACCACAACTTCCGCCCGGCCTTGCAATTCCCATCCGGCAAAAGGGGTGTTGCTACTCTTGGAGCGGAGCTTCGCGGGATCGACCTGCCAGCGGACGTCGGGATCAATGACCGTGATATCGGCGTCGGCCCCGATCTGGAGGGTTCCTTTATTGAGATTCAGAATCCGTGCGGGATTGATCGTCATCTTGGCTAGGGCCGTGGGCCAGTCGAGATGGCCAGGAGCAATCAGCCGCGTCACCACCAGCCCCAGGGAAGTTTCCAGGCCGACGATGCCGAAGGGGGCCTGGTCAAGTTCCTGCATCTTCTTTTCCTTGGGGTGCGGTGCATGGTCGCACGCGATGCAATCGATCGTGCCGTCTTTCAGTCCGGCGATGATCGTATCGACGTGCTCCTGACCGCGGAGCGGCGGGTTCATCTTGTAGTTGGAATCGAAGGTCCGCAGGCAGTCGTCGGTGAGCGTGAAGTGGTGCGGCGTGACTTCGGCGGTGACGCGAACGCCGCGGAGTTTGGCCCGCCGCAGGGCCTCGACGCCGTTGACCGTCGAAACATGCATCACATGCAGGCGACCGCCGGTGGCCTCGGCCAAGGAGATGTCGCGACTGATCATTACGTCTTCGGCCGCAGCGGGCATGGCTGTCAGTCCGAGTACCAGCGAGACCAGCCCTTCATGCATCACACCCTTCTGGCTCAACTCGCGAACCTCGGCATGGTTCATCACCGGTTTATCGAACATTTTGCAATACTCAAAGGCCCGCCGCATGAGTTCCGCGTCGTGAACCGGCGATCCATCGTCGCTGAAACCGACCGCGCCGGCCTCAACCAACTGGCCAATTTCGGCCAATTGCTTCCCCTCGCGGTTCTGGCTCACGCAGGCCACCACAAAGACGTTGCAGTGCCCCTTTGCTGCTGCCATCTGGCGGATCAACTCGACCGTACCCTGGGAGTCGATGGGTGGATCGGTATTGGGCATGCAGGCCACGGAAGTGAAGCCGCCGTTGACGGCCGCGGCAGTACCCGTTGCAATCGTTTCGGCATCCTCGAATCCCGGCTCGCGGAGGTGTACGTGGATGTCGATCAGCCCAGGCGCAACGATCCACCCCGTTGCATCCATCTCTTCCGCAGAGCCGTCGGACGGGACATCGTAAGCGGCAATGCGGCCGTCGACGACGAGCAAGTTCGTCACGCGGTCCATGTTTTGGCTAGGATCGATGACGCGGCCGTTGGTAACGAGAAGCTTTGGCATGGGGACTGGGGATTGGGGACTGGAGATTAGGGTTGGGGATCTCAGATTTGAAATTTGAGATGCATTCGTCATTCGTCATTCGTCATTCGTCGTTTGTCATTTTGTCTTTACAGAGCAACCACAACACGGCCATTCGCACGGCAACCCCATTGGTCACCTGATCGAGAATCGCCGACTGCGGACCATCGGCTACGTCGGGCGTCACTTCCACGCCGCGGTTGATCGGTCCGGGGGCCAAGATCAGCACGTCCGGCTTGGTGCGAGAAAGCCGTTCGCTGTCCATGGTATATAGGTGGGCATACTCGCGGACCGAAGGAAAAGGCCGTGTCGCCTGCCGCTCGAACTGGATCCGGAGCAGGTTGAGTACATCCACCCGCGGCAGGATGTCGTCGAGGCTGTAGCAGTACTCCACACCCAACTCCGCCCAGCGAGGCGAAACAAGTGTCGAGGGTCCGCAGACGATAACGTGGGCCCCTAGCTTCTTCAGGCCCCAGATATTCGACCGGGCTGTGCGACTGAAGAGGATATCGCCCACCAGGGCCACGGTCAGACCCTTCAGGCTGCCACGCCGCTGCTGGATGGTCATGATGTCCAACAGCCCTTGGGTGGGGTGCTCGTGGGCACCGTCACCGGCATTGATCACCGAGCAGCGCAAATTCTGCGAGAGTAAATGAGGGCTGCCCGGCGTCTGATGTCGCACGATCATTACGTCGATGCCCATGGCCTCGATATTTCTGGCCGTGTCGATGAAGGTTTCGCCCTTGGAAACACTGCTGTTGGAGGCGGAAAAATCGAGCGTGTCGGCCCCCAGTCGCCTCGCTGCCAAGGCGAAACTGGTCTTTGTCCGCGTGGAGTTCTCAAAAAAAAGATTGCAGCAGGTCTTGCCTGCCAAAGTGACGATCTTTCGGCCGTGCGAATCGAGAACCCGCCGGAAGATGGCCGCTTTGTCGAGAATCAGCGTGATTTCCTCGGCAGAGAGTTCTTCCAGTCCCAGCAGGTGCCGCCGCGTCCAAAACGCAGGCACTTCGCCCAACTCTTCCAAAATAGCCGCTTCGGTCGTCATGACAACCCACCCAGGAGGTGAAGGATGAATAACACGCTAGGCAGCAATTATAATCAACCACCCGCCAGAATATCAAGTAGGTCAGGCTTTCCAGCCTGACGTTGCCCAGTTCACTGTCAGGCTGGAAAGCCTGACCTAGAGCAGTTTTGACATCTTGGCGGGTGGTTGATTGTAATCGATCTTCGAGCGATACAAGAGCTACCACAGTCCAGGTCCGGTATTAGCAAAACGAATGGGCAATCCTGAGCCGCCTACTCCTCCGTTTCGGCGTCAATCTCATTCCGCTCATCCGACTGCTCGCGGCGGCGGAGGTAGATTTTGATCGGCACCTCGTTGAACCTGAGCCGATCGCGAAACACGCCGAGCAGATACCGCTGGTAGCCCTGCGTGATCAATTTCGGATCGTTGCAAAACAACACGATCGTGGGGGGCTGCTCGGCGACTTGGGTGGCGTAGTAGATCCGCGCGCGGCGGTTCTGGTGCGTCGGCGGAGGGTTCTTCTCGATCGCGGCACGCAAGAGTTTGTTGAGCTGCGCAGTCGATAGCCGCATTCGCGATTGCTTGTAGAGCATCTGGGCGTGGTTGAGCATGGCCTTCACATTCTTGCCGGTCTGGCCCGTGATGAAGGCAATCGGCACGTAGAGCATCGTGCGGAACGTGTCGTGGAGGTACGTAACCCACTTGTCCAGCGGCATCGAGCCAACCATGAGATCCCACTTGTTGACCACGAAGATGCACGGCTTGTACTGCTGGGCGATGTAGTCGCTAAGCTGCTTATCGACCTTGCTGATCCGTTGCGAGGCGTCGAAGAACAACAACACTACGTCGGCCCGGCGAATCGCCCGCTGGGCACGATGCGTGCTGTAGAAATCGATGTCGGTCGATATGGCCTTGCTGCGGCGGAAGCCCGGCGTGTCGATGGCGATGAACGTCTTGCCGTCCATCTCGTAGCGGACATCAATGGAGTCGCGCGTGGTGCCGGGCACTTCGCTGACAATCATCCGTTCGGCCTCGGCCAAAGTGTTCACCAGCGTACTCTTGCCCGTGTTCCGGCGGCCGACGATCGCCACCTTCATGATCCCTTCTTCCGGTGGATTGGTCTCCAGGTCGACCGGCGGCAGTTTTTCCAGCACGGCTTCCAGTAGTTCGTCCTTGCCGCGGTTTTCCTTGGCACTGACGGGGACCACTTTGCGGCCGAACTGGTAGAACTCGTCGGCCTGGCTTTCTAGTTTGGAGTGGTCGGTCTTGTTGGCTATGCAGATCACCGGCACCTGCACATAGCGGAGCCGCTCGGCGACCTTGCTGTCCAAAGGCGTCATGCCTTCGCGAGTATCGACAACAAAAAGGATCACCGTGGCCGAGTCGATAGCCGCCTGGATCTGTTCCTCAATCTCCTCGGTCAGATTGTCGACGTCGTCGATGCCTATGCCGCCAGTATCGACCAGCTCGACGAAGCGTTCGCCGAATTGCGTGAGGTGCGTGAGACGATCACGGGTTACACCGGCCGTAGGATCGACGATAGCCAACCGCTTGCCGGCGAGCCAGTTGAAAAGACTCGACTTGCCTACATTAGGCCGGCCGACGATGGCGACTTGCGAAACACCCATGATTTAATTTTTCTACGGAGAAAGCATCGTCGGGGGCACTATAACCCCGGGAGGAAATGCATAAAATCTATCTTAGTCGAATACCGCTCGAAAAACTAGTCCTGGAAGACTATTGGATCCCTGGATTGGGGGTGGTTCCTCGTTGGTTCTTCCGGTTTGCCGTGGGTGGGCCGAGCATCGAAAACAAGGGATTAAATCGACAGACGGCATGCTCGCCCACGGCCAATGCCTTAATCCCTGTTTCCATCCGTGTTTTATCCGTGGCCAAACCCAAAAAAGATTTTTGACAGGATAAATCGCACTAGACATTCCCTCGGTTTTGCGATACGCTCCCCACCTCTTATCGACGTCGTCGCGTTTGCGGCGACTGGAAGAGTTGGCATTTGAGGCAGGAAGCCTTGGCCAATACTTTGTTCCAATTGCAGTATATCCGGAGAAATGGATGTCTTCCGGGGTAGCATCAACGTCACCGTTGTCCTCTGGCCGCATTACGCGGCTGTCCGACCTGGTCTTTCCGGTCGGGATCGTTGCCAGTGTGCTCGTCATTCTGGTACCGCTGCCTCCTGCGCTGATGGATCTGCTGCTGTCGGCTAATCTGGCCATCGCAGTGATCATGCTACTGACGACCATCTACGTCCGTACGCCGCTGGAATTCAGCATTTTTCCATCATTATTGCTTGCCACCACGCTCTTTCGCCTCGTACTCAATGTGGCCACAACGCGATTAATCCTTACAAAAGGTGCGTCCGAAGGACTGTTTGCCGCCGGCGGCGTGGTGAAGACGTTTGGCGAGTTCGTTACGGGCGGGTCGACAGGCACGGACAAGATTGTCGTCGGCCTGATCATATTTGCCATTATTGTCATTATCCAGTTTGTCGTAATTACCAAGGGTGCCACGCGCATCAGCGAAGTGGCCGCTCGATTTGCGTTGGACGGTATGCCTGGTCGTCAGATGGCCATTGACGCCGACATGAATGCCGGGATCATCGACGAGCGTGAGGCCCAACGCCGCCGCAAGGAAGTCAGCCAGCAGGCCGATTTTTTTGGGGCCATGGACGGTGCCAGTAAATTCGTCCGCGGCGACGCTATCGCCGGAATCATCATTACCCTAATCAACATTGTGGGGGGACTGTTCATCGGCATGATCGAGTCGGGCATGAGTATCGGCCAGGCCGCCTCGCTCTACACCACGCTCACCATAGGTGATGGGCTGGTAAGCCAAGTTCCTGCCTTCTTGATCTCCTTGGCCGCGGGCTTGCTGGTCACCCGCAGCAGCAGCGATAGCGATCTACCGAGGGAATTTCTCCAGCAACTGTTTTCGCGTCCTCAAGCCCTGATCGTGGCGGGCATCTTCCTTTCGGTCTTGATTTTCACGAGCCTGCCGCGGATTCCGCTTTTGGCGATCGGTGCGACCTGCATCGGCCGTGCCTTGTCGATGAACCGTCGCGGCGCGGCGGCCCAGGCGGTCACGGACGCGAAGAAGCAGGCCGATTCTACCAAGCCGGCCGAGACACGCGTGGAAGACTACCTGAGCGTCGATCCGATGGAAGTCGAGATTGGCGTGGGCCTAATCCGCATGGCGGATCCCCGCCGCGGCGGAGACCTGCTGGAGCGCATCCAGCGGGTTCGCCAGAACGTAGCCGGCGAGATCGGCATCATCCTGCCCAAGGTTCGCATCCGCGATAACATGCGGCTGGACCAGAACCAATACCGCATCAAGATCGCCGACATGCCGGTCGCCGAGGGAATGGTCTATGCGGCCAAGTTCCTGGCCATGGACTCCGGCACGACCAGCGGCCGCGTGCAAGGCATGGCCACTCGCGAACCGGCCTTTGGAACGCCCGCCGTCTGGATCGAGCCGACGGTTCGCGATCAGGCCGAGATGTATGGCTACACGGTCGTTGAGCCTGCCAGCGTGATCGCCACGCACCTCACGGAAACCATCCGCCGCCATGCCGACGAGATCCTGACTCGCGACTCGACCAAGCACTTGATTGACGAACTGAAACGGACCTCGCCCGTGGTGGTCGACGAACTGACCCCCGGCGTGATGAAACTGAGTGAAGTGCAGCAGATTTTGCAGATGCTCTTGCGTGAGGGCGTGCCGATCCGTCAGCTTGGCCCGATCCTGGAAACCTTGGGCGACTATGCTCCGCGAACCAAGGAGCCGATCCTGCTTACGGAATACGTGCGGCACCGCTTGGCACGCTCGATCTGCACGCGGTATCGCGATGCCGAGAATCGATTGTTCGTTGTCACGCTCGATCCGGCATTAGAGGACCGCGTTCGCGCCGGCTTTGAACATAACGAGCACGGGCTGTTCATCCGCATGTCGCCGCAAGCCGTCGAGTCCACCTGTCGACAGATCGCCGGAGGCATCGAGCGATTGACGTTGGCCAACCATTCGCCCGTGGTGTTGGTGAGTCCACAGATTCGCGCCGCCTTGCGGCAGATGACTGTCTCGCACCTGCCGAACCTAGTGGTGCTGAGTTACAACGAGATCACCCGTGACACGAAGATCGAGGCCATGGCGATGGTCTCGGATGCGAAATAATCCCCAAACCCTAATCCCCAATCCCTCTCCTCCCGCCATGGAACTAAAAAGCTACCGAGCCACGACCATGCATGAAGCCTTGGCCATGGTCCGCCACGACCTAGGCCCTGATGCAGCCGTGCTGCATACTCGCGAAGTCCAGTCCCGTTGGTTCTTTGGCTTGGTGAATGGACCGCGGCAGATTGAAGTCACCGCGTCTTGCGGCGTAAACGTGCCCAGTCGCTTGCCGGCGCGGAATACTTATGAAGAAGAGCGTGGAAGCGACGACAAGGTTGTGCTGCGGCATGACGGACCCCACGCATTGTCGCCGGCGCCTTCACGGCCACAGCCGGAATTGCACGGCGCGATGCAGAACCAGTTGACCGAGTTGCAGACGATGGTCCAGGAACTTTGCCGTCGCAGCGATGCGCCCTGCCACGACCTGCCCGAGGAGTTGTTTCAGCTTTTCACCGACCTATTGGACTCCGACCTGAGCGAAGAACTTGCCCGGGAAATGGTCGAACGGGTGCGGACGAAGACCAAGGGCTTGCACCTCGACGACCTATTGATGGTCAAGGCACGGCTGGCGCGGATGATCGAATCGGAAGTACGTGTCTCCGGTCCGATCCAGATCACGCCTGGCCGTTGTCGGCTGGTGGCTCTGGTCGGTCCGACCGGAGTGGGCAAGACGACGACAATCGCCAAACTGGCGGCCAATTACCATCTGAAAGAGAAACACCGCGTGGGACTGATCACGGTCGATACTTATCGTATTGCGGCCGTTGAGCAGTTGCGGACCTATGCCGACATCATCGATTTGCCGATGCAGGTGGTTTCCACGCCTCGCGAGATGCGTGAGGCCGTGGGCCGGATGGAGAATCTCGACATGATTCTTCTCGACACGGCCGGCCGCAGTCCCAAGGACGAAGTCCGCATTCAGGAGCTTCGTGCGTTTTTGACCGAGGCCGACGCCGACGAGGTCCATCTTGTATTGAGCAGTGTGGCCAGTGCCCGGGTGTTGGAGCAAACGGCCGAGCGATTCGCAGCGGTCGGCACGACATCGCTGATCCTTACCAAGCTGGACGAAGCGACCGGCCTCGGTAATATTTTGCCGCTAGTCCGCACGAGCCGTTTGCCATTGAGCTACCTGACCAACGGCCAGAACGTGCCGGATGATATCGAAGTGGCCGAGTCGATGCGTGTCGCAAGATTGATTTTGGGAATGGAAGGATAGGAAAGGGAAGAAAAAAGAAATGACGAATGACAAATGACGAAAAGCTGTCGTTTGGATTTCGTCATTCGTCATTCGTCATTTTTCATTCGTCATTTTTTGCCATGGACCAAGCCACCGATCTCCGAGCCCTTGTTCGCCAGGTTGCGACGGCGCATGCGCCCGTGGCAGTTCGGCCGCGACGGATCGTTGTTTTTGGCGGCAAGGGAGGCGTAGGCACAACGACGATTGCGGTGAATTTGGCGGTGGCCCTGGCCCAACAGGCACAGTATAGCTTGCTTTGCGATGCGGCCGGTGATGATGTGGCCCTGCAATGCCGTATCGAGCCGCGGCACACGCTGGCGGATGTGCTTGGTGGAAACCGATCCCTGGATCAGATTTTACATTCTGGCCCGGCCGGCGTACAGATTCTGCCTGGCACACGGGAATTGGTCCGCTGGCACGAGACGTCCGAACATGCCTGGAATCGATTGATGTCCCAACTGCCGTCGCTTTCGCCCCGGCCCGAGGTGGTGGTAATTGATGCTGGCAGCCGGCCCGATCCGTTGGCGCGGCAGCTCTGGCAGGCGGCCGATCGCGTGTTGCTAGTGACTACGGTGGAGACGGCCGCGATCATGGATGCTTACGCATTGATCAAGCTGCTGACCGATCCAACGCGGTTGGCATCGATTACCCTGGTCGTGAATCGCTCACCCAAGGAGTCGATGGCCGACGAGGCGCAACAGCGGTTGGCCCAGGCTTGTCGGCGGTTCCTCAGCTTGTCCTTGCGAAGCTTTGGTTATATGCCGGAAGACGGTGCCGTGCTGCAATGTGCCGCGCGAGGCGAGCCTTTTGTGCTAGCGAAGCCAAAATGCCCAGCCAGTCTGCACTTGCGGCAAGTGGCCCGAGCGTTAGGAAATTGCGTGACGGCGAATCCACCCGGCAGTCGCGCGGCGTGAGATGAGAATTGAATATACAGGGAACGAAGAATAAGGAGAACGATGCGGAATTGAAGACGAGCAGCAGATTGCAATGTCGTAAGCGACTTTGGGAATAATAGTGCTGATCGATTCAACCTGCAAACAAAGCCTAAACATAAACAGCGGTGTATCCGATATAGAAGGACAAGCATTGCTAGTCGATGCGCTGTTAAACTAATCCGCTCAGGTAAAGTTTAACGGCAGTCCGGAGGTACACCGTGGCTCGTCAATACGCTGGAATTCTTGGCCTCTTGGCACTGATGGTTTCGCTCATGCGAGGCATCTTTGCTGGTGGCGCGAGCGAAGCGACGCTGTGGACGGCGTGGCTCAGTCTTCTGGCGTTTACGGTCCTCGGTGCGGTGATTGGCTGGCTGGCCGAGCGAATCGTTCGCGAATCGGTCAGCAGTCAGATCCTGTCGGAGTTGCAAGACAAGAAACCCGAGCAGTCGTCT
>JANXQG010000574.1 GCA_025356915.1 Planctomycetota bacterium
CATGGCAATCAGTGGACCGATGGCAGAAGTTCTCGATACCCGGGCAGTTATCCGTATCATTCGCCAAGAGCCTGAGAAAGCCCTGGTGGACTTGGCTGAGGCGATCGAGGACGATGGCACCGCCGATCAATATTTTCATCAGGCCTGGGCCTATTCGCTGGCAGACAAAAAGACCGAGGCATCGGCCGCATTCGCCATGGCATTGAAGAAAGGCCTCGATCCCAAGGGCCTCGATCCGCGCGAAGTTTCTGTCTATGATCGCCTGAAGGATAGGCTTTAGCCGCGCGGGTGACACCGCATTTCGTTTTACAAACTCGACTCAGGCAGGGCAGGGGGGCATTGGCGGCCGCTTCGTAAAACGGAATTCATTCCGTTCATCAATCTGGGGGCATTATTAATCCCTCTTCCGCGCTTTTCCGCTCCGCGCCTTGCCGGTCACCAAATGGCTGGCCACGCGCAATGCCTCGATCATGCTGCTGGTTTCGGCTCGCCGCTTCCAGGCAATGTCAAAGGCCGTACCATGGGCGACGCTCGTACGGATGATAGGCAGGCCCAGAGTTACATTGACTGCCTGGTGCATTCCAAGCAGCTTCAGGGCGATATGCCCCTGATCGTGATACATGGCCACAACGGCGTCGAACTCGCCGTCGCGGGCGCGGATCATCAGCGTGTCGGTAGGAAGCGGGCCGGTGAGATTAAGCCCTTGGGCCTTTCCTCGCTGGACGGCCGGCGCGATGATCGTGCGCTCTTCATCGCCAAACAGACCGCCCTCGCCGCCGTGCGGATTGAGCGAACATATCCCGATCCGTGGACGACTGCCCGTCAAGCGAGTCATAAAATCGTCGGCCAACTGGGCCTTGGTCAGCACGGCATCTTCGGTCAGCTCGTCAAATACATTCCGCAGCGCAGTATGCAGTGTGACATGGACCACGGCCAACCCTGCGGGCGAATGCAGAACGTCGTCCGGGCCGAGGTAGAGCATCATGGCAAAGTTCTCGACGCCGCATAGGCTTGCCAGTAACTCCGTATGGCCGGGAAAGTGGTGTCCGGCCCGGTGCAGGGCCTCCTTCTGCAACGGTGCCGTTGTGATCGCATCGACCTTTTTGCAGAGGGCCAACTGGGCTGCCACGACGATTGCCTCGTAGGCGGCTTGTCCTGCCCTGGCGTCGAGCCGGCCGGGCAAGACATCCAACACATCGTCCGACCCGCATGCGATGCAAGGAATGACACCATCGGTAGGTTCGGCCTCGTCCGGCGAGTTGATCTCTTGCACGTGCAGGTCCATTTGCCAAAGTTCGACGGCACGGCGAAGCACGCCCGGATGACCCACCACCAGCGGACGGCACCATTCATGCACGACGGTTTCGGTCCATGCGCCAACGATGATTTCCGGCCCAATGCCCGCCGGGTCGCCTAAAGTAATCGCAATTAATGGTTTTGATTTCATATTTGTATTCTACGCAGACCGAAGCGAATGCTAAAGGTCTCTTGTCAACAGTAATTAAAGTGATAGAACTATCCCATGCGAGTTTGCATTCAACGTGTCAGCCGTGCTCAAGTCTCCGTGGAGGGAGAAATCTGCGGCCAGATCGATCGTGGGTTGTTGGTTCTGCTGGGGGTGGTCCAGGGCGACCAGGAGGCCGACGCCCGACATCTGGCGCAAAAAATCGTCTCCCTCCGAGTATTCGACGACGCTCAGGGAAAAATGAACCTCTCCGTGGGCGAGGTGGGAGGTGCCCTGCTCGTGGTCAGCCAGTTCACGCTGGCCGGCGATTGCCGCAAGGGACGGCGACCTTCGTTCGACGCCGCCGCGCGACCTGAGTTGGCCGAGCAGCTTTATGAGGTTTTCGTACAGGCTGTGGCCGAGCAAGGCATTCCCGTGGCCAGCGGCCGGTTCCGCGCCCACATGATGGTCGAGTTGGTCAACGATGGCCCGGTGACGTTCGTGGTGGAGAACCGGTAGTGCGCAATCTATATGGTCGAGGCCGAAGGCCATATCAACCTCGGCGCTGCCTACGGCTCGGTCCACGTGAACGGTATGACGATGGACGAGATCCGCACGGCCTTTCCCTGGGGAAAACGACCTCCCTGACCGAACATAAGAAACATTATCGGACGTTGAAAGGGTGGAAAACAAGGCTCTGTAAAGCTCTCGATGGTCCCCCTCAAAACGACTTTGAGAATTTCTGGACCAGAGGCGATGAGGATGGCTGCTCGAACCTTTTTTGGGAACAAGCTTTCAGGACAGTGCCGCGTCAGCGGGGATGCGGTGCGAGGACTGAACCGAGGCCTCGCCATTTGCCGATTCCAGCGGTTGCACGCCGCCTTCC
The DNA here is from genome assembly GCA_025356915.1 of Planctomycetota bacterium. Classification (GTDB taxonomy): domain Bacteria; phylum Planctomycetota; class Planctomycetia; order Pirellulales; family Thermoguttaceae; genus JANXQG01. The sequence goes on from JANXQG010000574.1 coordinate 2,331, forward strand.
AAAAACACGCCCATGTTGCGGAACTTCTGGTAGCGGGCTTCGAGCAGCTGATCGATCGGCTGCTCGATTAGTTCGCGGAGTGAATTACGAAAGAAGATTTTCAAGCGGTTGGCCATTAGGTGGTGGTCGCGATGGGCTCCGCCCAGCGGTTCGCGAATCACGTCATCGACCACGGCCAGTCGCAACAGATCCTTGGAAGTCATCTTCAGTGCCTTGGCTGCCTGTTCTTTGTAGGTATGGCTCTTCCAAAGAATGCCGGCGCAACCCTCTGGACTGATTACCGAATAATAGGCGTGCTCGAGCATGGCAACGCGATCGCCGACGCCGATCCCCAAAGCACCGCCCGAACCACCCTCGCTAATTACCACGCAGATGATCGGCGTGGGCAAACGCGACATCTCAAACATCGAGCTGGCGATAACCTGTGCCTGGCCACGCTCCTCGGCCCCGATTCCGGGATAAGCACCCGGGGTGTCAATCAGGCAGATAACCGGCATGTGGAACTTCGCAGCCATTTTCATTTTGGCCATGGCCTTGCGATAGCCTTCCGGATGGGCACAGCCAAAAAAACACGAGTTACGCTCCTTGAGTGTTCGGCCTTTCTGGTGGCCAATGACCATGACCTTATATGTGTCGAGCTTGGCCCATCCGGTCCGTATGGCCCGGTCGTCGCCGAAAGTTTTGTCTCCATGTAGTTCAACGAATTCATCGAAGACCAATTCGAGATAGTCCGTCGTCATGGGGCGCTCGGGGTGCCGTGCGACTTCAACCGTTTCCCAAGGATTCAACTGGCTGTAGATTCGCTTCTTCAAGTCAGTTAACTCGCGCCGCAGTTGGCGAACTTCATTGCGGGCCTCGGGCTTCTGCGCTGAAAGAATTTCCAGTTTCTGGATACGGGCTTCTAACTCGTAAATGGGCCGTTCAAACGACAAGCAATGAGTGTTTTCAGCCATCTTCATTTACCTGAACAGTCAGGATCCTTTCAGATTGGATTTTTCTTGGTCCA
>JANXQG010000606.1 GCA_025356915.1 Planctomycetota bacterium
GGAAATGCCGCCCACGCCCGAGGCCATTCCCAAAAGATCATCTTCGCCAAGTTCCAGCGACTCTTCACTCGAGCTTAGGTTCAGCGGAGATTCCAACGAAAGACCACTATCGGCCAGGTCGACGAGCGAAATGCCGCTGTCGCCGCCCATGGAAATATCGCTTCCGGTACTGCTGCCACCGAGCACGAGGTCGTCGTCGTCATGCTTCATACCGTTGAGATCAACGGCCGAATCGGCGGCCGTGCTGCCCGAAACGGCGGTCGCAATGGCCTTGTTAGGCGAAACGGTGATGATGCTGTCTTCCAGCGTGAGATCCTGGTCCAACGTCATATCGAGGTCTTCAAACTGCGAGACCTTCGAGCCGACGGCGCTTTTCTTTACTTCGGCCGGCTTCGGGCCGGCCAGATCGATACCGCTTTCCAGAAGATTGAGATCGCTGAGACCGGTCTTGTCCTGGACCAGCTTCACGTCGCTTTCCATGCGATGGATGTCGCTTTCGGCGGGCGAACGTTTCTTGTCGGCCCCGATTACCGTGCCGGACAATCCGGGGTCGGAATGGCCCAACTCAAACTCGCTGGCCAGCACGTTGTCGTTGGCATCCTCGTGACCACCGGCACCGCGCTCCGCCGACACACGTTCAATGTCCTCGGCCTTGAACTTCCAGTCGGCACCATCGCGGTATCCGTAGAGTTCCCGACGGAGGACCATATCGTTAATGTCGGCCGACGAAACACCAAGTATCTTGGCTGCATCGGCGACGTTGTAATACTTCTGCGCCATGAAGGTTACCTTTGTTCCAACTGCAAACGAATCTCCCGTGGTAAGGGATTTTCGCCGTTGAAGTCCGTCATCATCAAATCAAAACGAATGTTGCGAACACTGCGGAGAGTGATTTTACCCGTACTCGCCTCGATCCAGTATACGCCCATCGTCTGTTGACGGGGATCGAGGACGGTCAACATCTGCCCTTTGTCTCCCATCGGCGAAGGAACTGCGATCAGCTCGCCGCCGCAAACAGGTTGTGGACCAGGCTGTGAATTCGGCACGACATGCTGAGCCATCACTTCTCCGCGACGATCCAACAGGCAGACAGCCAAGGTCACAACGCCAGCCCCCACCAATAGCCCCAAGATCGCTCGTTTCATAAGACTCTCCTCCTGAAACCGGGAAACTGGAAGCTTAATTCTATTCTAAAAGCCCCAGTTTCCAATGCAAGCAAAATGATTGGCAACAAACTCGAAATTTGATGAGACAGAATCGGCAGCCAAAACGCCAAAATCGGCCTCCCGTCAGCCCTAATCCGCATCACATAAACCATTAAAACAGAAGCACTTACAACGAATCACAAGGCCACAATGCCATGCAGCGGCAAGTCTACCGCCATTACAGAGAGGAAACAAGATCAGCTTGGAAAGCCAAGCAGGATTTTCCGAAAAGGAGGATTTTTCCGGCTCCGAGTCCGGGGTCTGGTCAATTTTTCGGCTAAAACGCATGGAATTCACCTGAGATCCTTCCCGAAAACATGGACCTGACCCCTTCGCGTTGAACTTTGCAGTTCTCCTGCTGGGTTGAGCCTTCCTCTGTCGTCTCTGTTCGCCACATGGTAAAATGAATAACCACCCGCCAAGATGTCAAAACTGCTGTAGGTCAGGCTTTCCAGCCTGACAGTGAATCGGGCAACATCAGGCTGGAAGGCCTGACCTACTTGATATTCTGGCGGGTGGTTGAAAATGAACGCGGCATGGCCTACCACGACCCCTCACCTCCCACTCACGCGACCGTGGACGACGCCGATCTTGAGTTTGTCGATGAAACCGTCGAGCGTCTGGGACGGCGCACCGAGGCGGTGATCCCCATTTTGCAGGCCATTCAGTCGCATTTTCGCTACCTACCTCGCGAGGCCATGGAGCGAGTCTGTCGGCTAACCGAGATCACACCTGCGATGATCGAGGGTGTTTCTACATTTTATACCCAGTTCCGCCATCGGCCGGTTGGCGAGCACATTATTCGCGTATGCCACGGCACGGCTTGCCATGTAAAAGGCTCGGAATTGGTGCAAGATGCCCTGGAACGTCAGCTTGGCATCGCTTGCGGTAACGATACCGACGCCAAGGGGCTATTCACCGTCGAAAAGGTCGCCTGCCTTGGCTGTTGCACGCTAGCCCCGGTGATCCAGATTGACAACATAACTTACGGCAATCTCAACTCGCACCGCACCGGCGACGTGATCGATGCCTTTCTCGCGCAGGACTGCGAGGACAAACCCTCCGATTTGACTGCGGCCTTGCATGACGGCCCGGTAGGCGAAATTCGCGTCGGCCTGGGTTCGTGTTGCGTGGCCGTTGGCAGCGGAAAAGTACACGAGACCATCTGCCGCACTTTGGCCGCTACAGGAATCCCGGCGGTGGTAAAGCAGGTCGGCTGCGTGGGAATGTGCCATCAGACCCCCTTGGTGGAACTCATTCCGCCCGGTGGCGGACCGTCTAAACTCTTCGCTCGCGTGCAAGCCCAAGATGCTCGGGCCATTGTGCTTTCCCAATACCAGCCCAAGAATCTTTGGCGACGGATGGGCCGTCGCGCGGCCGGTTGGTTCGATCGTTTCCTTAGCGACGAGACCCCTGACCCCGTGGCCGATCGCGCGATCGACGTTCGTGACCGACCGGTTTGTGCGTTCCTTGGACCGCAGCAGCATCTGGCTACCGAGTATTGCGGCCAGATCGATCCGACCGATCTGGACGAATACCTCAAGCATGATGGATTCAAGGCCCTGCGGCGCTGCCTCGAAAAGCTCTCGCCCGAGCAGATCATTGAGCAGGTCCATGCCAGCAGGCTGCGTGGGCGCGGCGGGGCCGGTTTTCCCACGGGACAAAAGTGGGCCACGACCCGAGCCGCGGCGAGCGAGAAAAAATATGTCATCTGCAACGGCGATGAAGGCGATCCCGGTGCCTTCATGGACCGCATGCTTTTGGAGTCGTTTCCTTATCGCATCATTGAAGGCCTGGCGATTGCTGCCAAGGCCGTTGGTGCCGACGAAGGGATTTTTTATATTCGGGCCGAGTATCCGCTGGCCGTGAAACGGATCCGCGAGGCTCTGCACAAGCTAGAAGATCGCGGCCTGCTGGGCGACCGCGTGTTGAGTACCGACTTTCGCTTGCACCTTTCGGTGAAGGAAGGGGCCGGTGCGTTCGTCTGCGGTGAAGAGACCGCCTTGCTGGCATCGTTGGAAGGTCGCCGCGGCATGCCCCGGCTGCGTCCGCCCTACCCGGCTGAATCGGGTCTGTGGGGCCGGCCGACCTCGGTAAACAATGTTGAAACCTATTCCGTGGTCCCCTGGATCTTCCGCAACGGCCCCGAGGCATTCGCCCGGCTCGGCACGGAAAAGAGCAAGGGAACGAAGGTTTTTGCTCTGGCCGGCAAGGTCGCAAGGGGTGGGTTGATCGAAGTGCCGATGGGCATCACCGTCCGCCAGATCGTCGAGGAGATCGGCGGTGGCGTGGCGGGTGGGAGGAAATTCAAGGCCGTGCAGATCGGCGGGCCGTCCGGCGGTTGCGTGCCCGCCGAACTGGCCGATACGCCGGTCGATTTCGAGGCGTTGTCCCAGGTCGGGGCGATCATGGGTTCCGGAGGCATGGTCGTCTTGGACGATCGCGACTGCATGGTCGATATGGCCCGTTATTTCCTTCGCTTCACGCAGGACCAATCGTGCGGCAAATGTACGCTCTGCCGCATCGGCACACGGCGAATGCGAGACATCCTCGATCGTATATGCAGTGGCAAGGGTCAAAAGGGCGACCTGGAAACACTCGAACAACTCAGCCGTACGGTCGGGGCCGGCAGCATCTGCGGACTGGGCCGCACCGCGCCCAACCCGGTGCTTTCGACGCTGCGCTACTTCCGCTCGGAGTACGAGGCCCACCTAGCCGGTCGCTGTCCCGCGGGCAGGTGCAAAGAAATGATCGCCTACCGAGTGAACGATGCCTGTACCGGTTGCACGCTCTGCGCCCAAAAATGTCCAGCCGACGCCATCCCCATGACACCTTACGCCCGACACACGATCGACATGCAGAAGTGTACGCGTTGCGATACCTGCCGGCAGATTTGTCCCGTGGAGGCAATATTTGTGGAATAATGCCACATCTCACCATCGACCAACGCGAAATCAAAGTACCACCGGGATCGACGATCCTCGACGCGGCGGAGCAGGTGGGCATTGAGATCCCCACGCTTTGCTTTTCGCGGCAGTGTGAGCCGTCAACTTCGTGCCTGGTCTGTCTAGTGAAGCTTTTGCCCAGCGGCCGTATGGTGCCAGCCTGTGCTACACCGGCAGCCGAAGGCATGATGGTCGAAAGCGAGTCGGACGAGGTTCACGCTATCCGTCGGAGTACGCTGGAACTGCTTCTAAGCGACCACCTGGGCGATTGCGTGGCCCCTTGTTCGTTCGGCTGCCCGGCGCAGATGAACATTCCGCAAATGCTCCGCCAGATCGCGGCAGGCGAACTTCGCGAGGCCCTAATCACGGTCAAGGCCGACATTGCCATGCCGGCCGTGTTGGGGCGAATCTGTCCGGCCCCTTGCGAAAAGGTCTGCCGCCGTGGGAATCTCGACGGCTCAATCGCGATCTGCGAACTCAAACGCATCGTGGCCGATGTCGATCTCGACTCGGCGGAACCCTATCTGCCGCCGCGTCGTCCCGCGTCGGGCAAGCGGGTGGCTATTGTCGGCGGCGGGCCAGCCGGGTTGGCGGCCGCTTACTATCTGGCCCAGTGCGGCCACGCCTGTACGATCTTCGATGATACGGACGCGCTCGGTGGGATGTTTGGCCGCGAGATTCCGCCCGAAAAACTACCTCGCGACGTGCTGCAACGCGAGATCGCTCTGATATTGCGACTCGGAATTGAAACGCGGATGAATGTGCGCGTAGGCCGCGACGTTTCATTCACGGAACTTCGTGCCCAATATGATGTCGTGGTGATTGCTATCGGCTGGACCGCGGCCGAGCAGGTGCCACCCTGGTGCGTCGGCGTTTCTGGCGGCGGAATTGCGGTCAAACGCCGGACCTACGAGACAAACCTGCCGGGAGTCTTCGCGGTTGGAAACGCCTTGCGCGGACAAGGGACAACCGGCATCCGCAGCATTGCCGATGCCAAGGAGGCCGCAGTGGCCATCCATCAGTTTCTATCTGGTCAGGTGGTAATCGGAACCAGTACGCCATTTACCACGCGAATCGGAAAAATGGCGCAGGACGAGTTGGTGCAGCTTTCAAGCAATACAGCGCAGGTTCCGCGTTGCGAAGCTGCAAATGGTGTTGGATTGTCGCAGTCCGCCGAGCAGGCCGCGCGATGCCTGCATTGCGATTGCCGCGCGCTTTCGACTTGCCGGCTCCGAAAATACTCGGCCATCTACGGTGCCGATCCGCGCCGCTTCAAAGCCGAGCGGAGGAAATACGAGCAAGACATCCGTCATGCCGACATCCTCTTTGAGCCGGGCAAGTGCATCGATTGCGGCTTGTGCGTGCAGATCACGGCGGCGGGTGGGGAAGATCTCGGGCTGACCTATATCGGTCGCGGTTTTGACGTGCGAATCGGCGTGCCGCTGGGCCATTCGGTTGCCGAGGCCCTGGCGAAAGTCGCCGCCGAGTGCGTCGCCGAGTGTCCCACGGCGGCGATTGCTTGGAAGAAAGGCTAATTGTTTTTTGGAGCGGGTGGACAGCTTTCCGAAGAATCAGCAAACGACGGATTGAAATACCCGGGTGGTATCCATCTACCCGAATGGTATAATTAATAGTGAAATTTGCGACGGTAATTTAGACGTCGAACCGTGACATTCGACAAGCGTTGGAGACTATTGACATGCCCGCACATGACTGGACTTGCGTAGAAGCCGGCATTTTTCACGACTTCCATCACGCCTGGATTGAGGAGTTGAAGCGATCCCTGAACTCCGGCCTTTTGCCGCAAGGTTACTACGCCTTGGCCGAGCAACACGCCGCAGGTTTTGGTCCGGATGTCTTCGCGCTCGAAGCCCAGGACGACGGTTGGAAGGCGGAAACCGTGGGTATCGGAGTGCCAGGCGGTGCCGGCCCGCTTTTGCTCGCGCCGCCGCGCGTCCAAATCACGGCGGAAACAGGAATGGATTTCTACCGCCGCAAGCAGAACGCCGTGATCGTGCGGCATGTCAGCGGTGACCGAATGGTCGCCGCCGTGGAGGTTGTTTCACCGGGAAACAAGTCGGGACGTGCGGCGGTGCGATCGTTCGTCGAGAAGGCGGCCGAACTGCTCGAACGCCGTATCCATCTCCTGATTCTCGACCTGTATCCGCCGGGCCGGCGCGATCCGCAGGGAATTCACGGCTTGATTTGGGAGGAGATCAGCGGGGAGGAGTACGCAGCCCCCCCCGACAAGCCCCTGACCCTGGCGGCGTATGAGTCGTCGCTGACTACTCGCGCTTTCCTGGAGCCCCTCGCCGTCGGTGATGTCTTGACCGACATGCCGCTCTTTTTGGAGCCGGGTGCCCATGTGCTCATTCCGTTAGAGAAGACCTATGATCAAGCGTTTGCCGCATTGCCCTCGCGGTGGCGCGGGGTATTGGAGAAGCGGTAGGATTCCAAGTTAAACCGTGGGGTTGACGTGGCGGTCGAGGTGCAGTATGAAGGAGGGAACCCACCACGAGATTTTTCACCCATGCCGACCCCCACCCCGTCAAGGCTGCTGAAGTACTGCAGCACCCTGCTGCCAGTGTTTTTGGCGGTCATGGGGCTATTGCTCATAGTCCGCTGGGTTTGTTCAGGGCCCACCGTGCTAATTATTGCTCGCGTGCCTGGGCTTGATGGGGTGCCGGCCGAGACAGCGGCCCCTGCGGCCGTGCGACCGGTGCCGGGCGAACCGATTCCAGGCCCAGGCAGACCTTCGACGATCACCACCGCATGGCCATGGTTCCGCGGCCCAGACCGCGACGCGATCAGCAAAGAGACGATCCGGCTGGCGCGAAGCTGGCCTGCGGCGGGGCCGAAACGTCTTTGGACCGTACCTTTGGGCGATGGTTACGCCGCTGCGGCCGTCCATGGTGGGCGCGTCTACGTACTCGATTACGACATCGGCCGCTCGGCCGATACGCTCCGTTGCCTCTCGTTGGACGACGGCCGCGAGATTTGGCGAAACGGCTACGGGGTGATTGTTGCCCATAACCATGGCATGTCGCGGACCATTCCCGCCGTGGTAGGCGATTGCGTCATTACGCTGGGGCCGAAGTGCCAGCTCGCTTGCTGGGACGCGGCCACTGGTAAGGCCCGCTGGCTGATTGACCTTGTGCTGGAGCATGGCGCGACGGTGCCGCCATGGTATGCCGGGCAATGCCCCTTCATCGATACGAAGACGGATCGATTGATCGTTGCCCCCGGCGGCAAGGCCCTGGTGATGGCGATCGATTACCACACGGGCAAGATCGTCTGGCAAAGCCCTAACCCTCGGAACTGGGCAATGACTCACGTTTCGATCGTGCCGATTGAGTTTGCCGGCCGGCAGATGTATGTCTACTGCGGCAAGGGAGGCGTGGCTGGCATCGCAGCCGACAACGGCGATTTGCTCTGGGAGACCGACGAATGGCAAATCTCCATGGCCACGTGCCCTTCGCCCGTCGTGGTTGGCAAGGGGCGCATCTTTTTCAGTGGCGGATACAACTCCGGCAGCCTGATGCTACAACTCAAGCAGGAGCAGGGCCGCATCGTGCCGGAGACGGCCTTTCGTCTTACTGCCCGCCAGTTCGGTTCCGAACAACAAACGCCGGTCCTCTGGCAACAACATCTTTACGCCGTTCGGCAGAAAGACCAGCAACTCGTCTGCATGGATCTTGACGGCAAGGAACTTTGGAACAGCGGGCGGGATAAATTCGGCTCTGGTCCTTACATGATTGCCGATGGACTGATTTATGTAATGGACGATGATGCCGTGCTGTCCATCGCGGAGGCCACTCCCACGGCCTATCGCCGCCTCGCCCGGGCGCAAGTCATCGAAGACGGTTCCAGCAGTTGGGGACCGATGGCCCTAGTGGCGGGAAGGCTCATTGTTCGCGATAATTTGCGCATGGCATGTTTCAACGTAGCGGAGCCCTGATTATGGAACGAAGCAAGGTGTTGGTGATTGTCGGATCGTCGGCCGGTGCCGCGATATTGATCCTAGTCGTGATTATCATCGCCCACATTACGTCGCAGCCGTTGCAGCATTCGGCAGATCCGCAATCGGCAGCGACACCCGGCGACGCAACCGCCCAGACGGACGAAGAATTGGCACTCAAGGCAGCCGAACCGATCGATCCGGCAATGATCGGTTATCACGAAACAGGTTCATTTCCCGTTGCCTTTCGTGAACCTCGTGCCCTGGCCGTCGAGGGTAACGCCCAGATCCATGTCGGCGGTGATCGGGCCGTGATCCGCTACTCGAGCGACGGCAAGAAGCTCGCCGAGATCGCGCTGCAAGGGGAACCCCGATGTCTGGCGGTTGGTGCGCTCGATCATTTAAGTCCAGGTCAATTGTATGTGGGGATGGAGAACCACGTCGAAGTTTACAATCCCCACGGTACGCGGGTCGCGGTTTGGGGATCCCGCGGCCCGAAGGCAATCTTCAGCTCGATTACGACCACCGAAAATGAAGTCTGGGTTGCCGATGCTGGCAATCGCCTCGTCTGGCGATTTGATGTTGCGGGTAAACTCTTGGAACCGGTTGGCCAGACTGATCCGTCGCAGCACCGATCGAGATTCCTGGTCACGAACCACTATTTCGACGTTGTCGCGGGAACCGATGATCTGGTCTATGTCGTCAATCCGCGTCTGTTGCGAGTAGAAGGCTTTACGCACAAGGGCGAGTATGAAACCGCGTGGGGCAAGGGATCGCCGGCAGTGGCCGATTTTTTCGGATGCTGCAACCCGGCCCAGTTAGCCGTGCTGCCTGACGGCAGGTTTGTAACGGCCGAGAAAGGGATGCCGCGGGTGAAGATTTACTCTCGCGATGGTCACTTTCAGACCGCGGTGGTTGGTCCGCCACAATTGACGGACACACCGACCGACCTGGCCACCGATCGCCATGGTCGCGTGCTCGTGCTCGATGGTCGGGCAGCAAAAGTCCGCGTGTTTGAAAAGAATGTCAGCAGCAAGGAAGAGAATAAATGACAACCTCTGTACGTCAGGCTTTCCAGCCTGACAGAAAACCGGGCCAGATCAGACTGGAAAGCCTGACGTACTTAATGTTTTGGCGAGAGGTTGAGAAATGAGCCAAGAGGAATCGCCAATCACTCGCCGTCAGATGCTAGGTGACGCCACTCGCTACGCGGCCTTGGGTGGGATCGGCTCGCTTTCCGCATGGCTGTTTTACAAACGATCGGGCCAGGCTGCCGCCGCTTGTCCGAGTTCCAGCTCCACATGCGGCGAGTGCAGCCAGGCGGCGGGTTGCCGCCTGCCGCAGATATGGCAGATTGACCCCAACCGCTGCATCGCCTGTGACCGCTGCCAAACGAACTGCGTGCTTGACCTGTCAGCGGTCAAGGCGGTGAATTGCTTCGCCTTGTGCGGCTACTGCGACAATTGTACCGGCTACTTTCCCACGAAGGACTACGTGTTGGACACCGGTGCCGAGAACCAACTCTGCCCAACCGGGGCCATCGCGCGCATGTACATTGACAAGCAAGGTGGCGTGCCGTACTTCGAGTATACGATCGACGAGAGTCTGTGCATTGCCTGCGGCAAGTGCGTTGTCGGCTGCCGATTGATGAATGGTTCGCTGTACCTACAAGTTCGCCACGACCGTTGTTTGAACTGCAATGAGTGCTCGATTGCCGTTGCGTGTCCCGCGGAGGCTTTTTGTCGCGTGCCGGCCGATTCGCCACGTTTGCTGAGTCGTGCGGCCCAGGCGGCGGAAGAGGCACTGGCAAGAAAACGTAGTTCGCACGACAAGTCCAGTAAAGGTATTGAAATGCGTGTCGGGGGAACTTCGTGAAGCGACTGATGCCGCTAGTTTTGTTGTTGCTCGTATTTGCTGCCGTGCGAACGGTATGCGCGGCCGATCTATTTCCTACGCCGGAATTCAGCAACCACCCAATTCCTCAATCGCAAACGCCCGCACCACGACCGTCGTGGTCCGAGTATCTTGACCTGACACTTCTCGCGGCGGCCCTGGCGGCAGCCTCGTTTTTTGCGGTGAAAGGTCGGTCGCGAACGGGCCTATTCCTACTTTCGATCGTCTCACTGGCCTGGCTCGGGTTCTGGCGGAAAGGGTGCCTATGCCCGATTGGCGCTATCCAGAACGTCACGCAGGCATTGTTCGATAAGGATTATGTGGCGGGTGGACTGGTGATTGCCGTTTTCGTGCTGCCACTGGTCTTCACACTTTTTTTCGGACGGTCGTTTTGTGCTTCAGTTTGCCCCTTGGGGGCGGTGCAGGAACTCGTTGCCGTGCGGCCCGTGCAGGTGCCGACGTGGATCGACCATGCCCTGGGACTTCTGGCATACATTTACCTCGGGGCGGCCGTGCTTTTCGCAGCGACCGGGTCTGCGTGGATCATTTGCCGCTACGATCCGTTCGTCGGCCTGTTTCGCCTGACCTCCAGTGCTTCCATGCTGGCCCTCGGCGCGGGATTTCTCGGCGTCGGGCTGATTATCGGCCGGCCCTACTGCCGTTGGCTCTGTCCCTATGGGGCGATCCTTGCGCTACTATCGCGCGTGTCTTGGTGGCACCTGAGGATTCCGCCCAAGCAGTGCGTGCAGTGCCGGTTGTGTGAAGACGCCTGCCCTTATGGCGCCATCGTGCGGCCAACGGTTACCCCGTCACCTATCGAACAAAGGGCGGCTCGGCGACGGTTGATCGTTGTACTCTGCGCGGCGCCGCTCCTGATCGCCACCGGGACGATGTTGGGTTTCGGGATGCGGACGTCGCTTGCCAGGATGCATCCGACCGTCCAGCTTGCCGAGCAGATTCGACTGGAGGAAACCGGTCGAGTGAAGACAAGGTCCGATGCCACCGAGGTCTTTCGCGGTAAGGGTGATTCGGTCGAATCGCTCTACGCATCCGCGGACAAGGTTGTGGAAAATTTCGCGTGGGGCGGAGCTTTATTTGGTGGCTGGGTCGGGTTGGTCTTCGCCTTCAAACTGGTGCAGCTTTCCATTCGTCGTCGCCGTACCGATTACGAACCCGACCAGGGTGCCTGTGTATCCTGTGGACGTTGCCTCTGGTATTGCCCCGAGGAGCACACGCGGCAGGAATTCATCCAAATCCAGCAACGAGAAGAGCCCTTGAACCATGCCTGAACAGCCTCCGATTGCCGACATCCTCCCCTACCGCATTGCCGTGCGTACGGCCACGGTGGCCGCGGTCTTCTCGCTCATTGTTGCGGCGCTGATGCTCCATGATTTCTATCACCGATCGATGAAGGATCCCTCTCAGACTTCGGCGCGAGCCGCGCTCAAGGCTGCGTCGATGCAGCAACCCGCCAACGAGTCGATCAAAGAGGAACTCCGCAAGCTGGACCAGGAGTCGCGCGACGAGTATTTTCGCCAGCAGGCATTTGCGCTTTCGGGCGCGGTGCTGTTGTGTGGAGGGATACTCGTCTCGTTGGCCGCCGCCAAGTGGTCCGCAACCTTGCGGCGGAAACAACCGCAACCGCAACCCGTCGCAACACAACGCGATTGGGAGGCGAACTGGACTCCGGCCGCACGATGGACCGTCGGTGGGCTGTTCGTCGTGCTCGCCGCGACAGCAGTCGGCTTGATCTTCCCGCTGCATACCAGGGTGGAGGAGAAGCCGGTCAGTCAGGTGGCTGCGCCGGCCAAGGTTACCGCCATCTCGGAAGAAGAATTGGCCCGTGCTTGGCCCTGTTTCCGCGGACGTGGCGGCTCTGGAATCTCGCCGTACACCAACGTGCCCGACGACTGGGACGGCCCCTCCGGCAAGAACATCCTATGGAAGTCGCCCATTCCGCTTGCTGGCTATAGTTCGCCGGTGATCGTGGCCGGCCGCATCTTCTTCACAGGCGCGGACGAGAAACAGCGGCAAGTTTATTGTTACAATGCGGAGAACGGAAAATTGCTCTGGCAGCGCGACGCGCCTTCCACGCCCGACAGCCGTAAACCGCTGAAGCTTAATGAAGAGACCGGCTATGCGGCGTGTACGATGGCCACCGATGGCCGCTATGTTGCCGCGATCTTCGCCAACGGCGATCTGGTGGCCTACGATCTCGATGGGGAGCTTGCCTGGTCGCAGAGTCTCGGTATCCCGGAGAATCCTTACGGCCACGCCGCTTCGCTATCAATCTATAAGAACCTATTGCTGGTGCCTTTCGATCAGGCAACGGCCAAGGCTGCCCGCTCGAAGCTCCGTGCATTGGACATCGCCACCGGCAACGCGATCTGGGAGCAGACTCGCGCGGTGCCAAGTTCCTGGACCACGCCGATCGTGATCCGCGTCGCGAACCGCGACCAGGTGGTGACGGCCGCCAGCCCCTGGATCATCGCCTACGATCCGGCCGATGGCAAGGAGTTGTGGCGGGTCAAGGGTTCTCAGGGCGACGTAGCTCCTTCGCCGGTGTCCACGGGAAACTTCGTGTATTCGGCGGCGACCGATTCCGCGCCGGTCCTTGCCATCCGCGCCGATGGCAACGGAGATGTCACCACCAGCCACGTGCTCTGGAAGGGCGAAGACAACACGCCCGATATATGCAGCCCTTTGGCCACGGAGGAATTCGTCTTTCTGCTCAACTCGGACGGGATGCTCACCTGCTACGATACCAAGAAAGGCGACAAGCTTTGGGAGGAAGACTTGGGCGAATTCAAGTGCAAGTCGTCGCCGAGCCTGGTGGGGAAGCAGCTTTATGTCTTCGGCGAGTCGGGCAAATGCTGGATCCTCGCGCCCACTCGGGCCGGCGTAAAGCGGGTTCGGCAAACCAATCTTGGCGAAGGCTGCGTCACCTCCCCGGCTTTCCAGGACGGCCACATGGTTATCCGCGGAAAGAAGAATCTATTCTGCATCGGCCAGTCGGCAAAGCCATAAGGGAACCGATCCATCATTGATGACAATCCCCACCGACAAGTTGACAATGTTTTATAGATTCGGTAGGATAAGTCCGGTTTTCGCATTCTGTTTGCGAGAGTCACCACCTTTCCTTCGCTTACCAACCTGGAGGCCGTGGCATGGCAACCCCCACTCACCCAAGTCGGCGCGCATTTCTCAAGGCATCGGCCACCGGCGCAGTCGCACTTACGGGACTGAGCATCGCACGCAGCGCGCATGCCGCGGGCAAGCAAGAAATCAAGATCGGTATGATTGGCTGCGGCGGGCGCTGTGCCGGTGCGGCGGAGGAGTCGCTGCAAGTCGGTCCCGACGTGAAGCTGGCCGCCCTATGCGACATTTTTCCCGATCGGTTGAAGTCCAAGTATGACTGGTTCAAAAAGCATCTGCCCAACCAGTTAATCGCCAGTCCGGATCATCTCTTCGCCGGCTTTGACGGCTACAAGAAGGTGATCGAGAGCGTCGATGTGGTTCTGATCGCGTGTGCATCGAAGGTCCATCCGATGTACGCGGAGGCCGCCATCCGTGCCGGCAAGCATGTTTTCGTCGAAAAGCCGCATGGCATTGATCCGGTCGGTGTCCGCCGCATGCAGGCCACCGCCGATCTGGCGAAGCAGAAGAACCTGAGCTTGCTCTCGGGATTGCAAAGCCGCTATCACAATGGATATCGCGAGGCGGTGCGGCAGATTCATGATGGGGCAATCGGCAAGGTCGTCGCCATGCAAGTGATG
>JANXQG010000633.1 GCA_025356915.1 Planctomycetota bacterium
CTCTACCAACTGAGCTACCTGTCCTCGCCCTGATTGCCCGAGGGCGAAAATACCATCTTATCGAGATCGACCACCCTTTGTCAATTCCCGGAAGCATAACCGCAGCAAAATTATCAACCACCCGCCAAGATGTCAAAACTGCTGTAGGTCAGGCTTTCCAGCCTGACAGTGAACCGGGCAACGTCAGGCTGGAAAGCCTGAACTACGTGATATTCTGGCGGGTGGTTGATTATTTTCCGCACTCACTCCTTCAACGCCTGAACCAGATTCGTGAGCACTGCCTTGGCGTCACCGAAGAGCATGAGCGTGTTATCGGCAAAGAAAAGCTCATTTTCGATGCCGGCAAACCCCGGGTTCATGCTCCGTTTGATGACAAACACCGTCTTGGCCTTGTCGGCGTCGATGATTGGCATGCCGTAGATTGGGCTTGACTTGTCGTGCCGGGCAGCCGGATTCACCACGTCGTTTGCCCCCACCACCAGGGTGACGTCGGCCTCCGGCATTTCGGGGTTGATCTCCTCCATTTCGATGAGGCGGTCGTAGGGAATTTCGGCCTCGGCCAGCAAGACGTTCATGTGGCCCGGCATACGGCCGGCAACCGGATGCACGGCAAACTTCACGGTAATGCCGCGCTTGGTCAGGGCATCATACAATTCGCGGACGCGGTGCTGGGCCTGGGCCACGGCCATGCCATAGCCTGGTACGATGACGACGGTCCGCGCGGCATCCAAAATTTGGGCCGCATCTTCGGCCGTGGCACTCTTGGCCGTCCTCTGCTCGATCTCGCCGCTGGCGGCCTGGACCTGGCCGAAAGCCCCGAACAATACATTGGCAAACGAGCGGTTCATCGCCTTGCACATGATGATCGAGAGGATCAGGCCCGACGAACCATCCAGGGCACCCGCCGCGATCAGCAGCTTGTTATCTAGCACGAATCCCATGGCTACTGCCGACAGGCCCGCGTAGGAGTTCAGCAATGCAATCACCGTCGGCATGTCAGCCCCGCCGATAGGAATGATGAGCATCACGCCAAAGACCAGCGCAATACTAACCATGAAGGGATAAAGCTGCCTGTGTTCCGGGTGCAGGACGAGAGTGACTGCGATGCCGACCGCTACCAGCAGCAGAGCCAGGTTCACGAAGTTCTGGCCTTTGTAAGTGATG
>JANXQG010000206.1 GCA_025356915.1 Planctomycetota bacterium
TAACCGAAAGCTGCAAAAAAGTCCAGCGATTACGACTAGAATCTCGCGACAAAATCATGGAAAATTCCGCCAAAAGCACGGATTTTTAGCCAAAATGGTTCATTTTCCACCCGCGTGGGTTAGTTCGCACGACACATGAGACGTAAGCCTTTTCAATCGCCTGAATCGTCGCCAGCAGGTCAAATCGCTGTTGCAGTTGGAACAGGAGGATGCCTATAATCGCCCGCCATCGTTAGGGGCAATCTGGAAAGTCGAAATTCAGATCCTCTCATCCCCGGTCCATCTCCCAAAGGTAGAGGGGAGTTTTCCACTAATATGGGGCGATTCTCGTGCAATATCGGCTTATTATTCCAATTGGTTTGGGACTCTTCGCAGTCCTTCTTGCGGTAAGCTCCTCGATTCTGGCGGCTCAAGACCCCTTTCTGCGGGCTTCCCCTGGCGACTATGTGCCCGGCGGCCAACCCCAGGGCGGGAACTATCCGGTCACGGGCTACCAACGCTCCGTTGTGCCCTACCAGCCGACAATGCCGACCCGGCCCGATGGTTTTCCGGAAGGAACGGCCCCCCGGGCCGCCGGGGGCGCACCGGCCTATGAGCCAACCTACCAACCTGGCCAGCCGCAGGTTCCTAACCGTACGATGCAGGCATCCTATATCGGCCAGCCATATCTACCTGGCCGAATGCCCGTTTTGTCTCCCGCCCCTGCTCAGCTTTGTGAAGGGGCTCAAATTCTCGGTCGAGTGGGCAATGATGTTATTCTGACGAGCGATGTCCTCATCGGCATCGACGACATGATGTCCCGTGCTCGAGGCAAAATTCCGCCGGAGAAATTTGCGGAGCAGCGAGCGGCGCTCGTCCAGGAAGTGACGGCGGGCATCCGTGAATTCATTGCACACTGCAACGATCCTGACCCAGCCAAGGCGATGTCTCCCTCATCTCGTGCTCTCATCAACCAACTTGTTCGCCAACAGATCGACGTTAAATTGCTTTACCAAGACTTTCGGAAAACGATCCCCAAAGACGCGGCTCCGATGTTTGAAGAGAACATCAATCGCCACTTCGAGGAGACTCAGCTCAATCTCCTAATGAAGCGGGAGAAAGTGGTTTCACGAGCCGATCTGGAAGGTGCTCTTCGCGCCAAAGGAAGCTCACTGGATCGCGAAAGGCGGATCTTCATGGAACAAATCGTGGCACAAAACTGGGTCCAGCAGCAGGTAAAAGGGGGGAAGGACGACGAGGAAGTCACCCATGAGGAGATGCTGACTTGGTATCAAGCACACTTGAAGGATTTCGAGAAACCCGCCAAGGCTCGCTGGGAGGAACTGATGATCGCATTCTCCCGCCATCCCGATCGTGACGAAGCATACGCGGCGGTGGCAGCCCTGGGTAATCGAGTTCTCGCCGGTGCTTCGTTAGCCGACGCGGCCAAGTCCGCCTCCGAAGGTCCCACGGCCCGGCAGGGGGGGCAGCGAGAGTGGACCCACCAAGGCAGTTTAAGTTCAGAAAAGCTGGATCAAGAGATTTTTCGTCTGCCGGTGGGGCAACTTAGCCAGATATTGGAGTCGGAAAACGGATTCCACATTATTCGTGTGGCGGAGCGGCAGGAGCTGACTCGGACAAGCTTCCTGGACGCTCAAAAGGAGGTTAAGGAGAATATCCAGAAGGAGCGCTACGAGAAACGCTACAAAGAATTCGTGGAGAAACTTCGCACGAAGTATCCCGTCTGGACCGTCTTTGACAATGCCCTGCAACAGCTGAAGAATCCGGACGAGGAAGATCGGTATTCGACGCGGTGAACTTCGGCTATTCGCCCCAAGTCCTTACAAAACCTTAACATAGCCTCGGGTTGTCATTTGGCAACGGATGCTGTATAATGGTCGTTTGTAAACTGGCGTATTGCCTTGCCTTAAGTGATTCATAAGACCAACATGGACCTGAGTAAACTACGTAACATCGGCATTTCAGCCCACATTGATTCGGGAAAGACCACCCTCAGCGAGCGGGTGCTGTTTTACTCCGGTCGCATCCACCGTATGCAGGAAGTGAAGGGAAGCGGGACGGGCGCTACCATGGACCACATGGACCTGGAGCGGGAGCGTGGCATCACGATTACCAGTGCTGCGACCTCGGTTGAGTGGGACGGCTACGACATCAACCTGATCGACACTCCGGGACACGTCGACTTCACGGTCGAGGTCGAGCGAAGCCTCCGCGTTTTGGATGGGGCCGTTCTCGTTCTATGCGCCGTGGGTGGGGTTCAGGCCCAATCGTTAACCATCGATCGCCAGATGCGTCGTTATCGTGTTCCACGGTTGGCGTTCATTAACAAGATGGACCGCACCGGCGGCAACCCCCAAAAGGTAGTGGAACAGCTCCGTGGCAAGCTTGCCTGCGACGCCGTGCTGATGCAGCTTCCCATCGGTCTGGAGCACAATTTTGAAGGCGTGGTTGACTTGATTCGTGAAGAAGCGTTGTACTTCGACGGCGACAACGGTGAGGATGTTCGCCGCGAGCCTGTTCCGGCCAACATGGTCGAGGAAGTCAAGGCCGCCCGTCAGCATTTGCTGGAATTGGTATCGATGTATAGCGACGAGATGATGGAGTTTCTGCTGGCCGAAGAAAAGCTTCCCCTGGAACTGATCGATCGCGTCATTCGCGAGGCAGTACTCAGCCAGCAATTGACCCCCGTTTTCCTCGGATCGGCCTATAAGAACAAGGGTGTGCAGCCGCTCCTCGACGCAGTCAATCGCTATATGCCCTCGCCGCTAGAAAGCCCGATCAAGGCACTGGCCCACGAAGACCCAAGCAAGGATGTGCTGCTTACCCCCGATCCCAGCAAGCCGATGGTCGGGATGGGGTTCAAGATCGTGGAAGACCCCTACGGTACGCTTACGTTCATGCGGTTATACCAGGGCAGCATCAAAAAAGGCGATAGCTACTTCAACCAGCGTACGGGCCGCAAGGAACGATTCAGCCGGATTGTGCGAATGCATGCCGATCAGCGAGAGGACATCGATACGGCCCACGCCGGCGATATTGTTGCCGTTTTGGGACTCGATTCGGCGAGCGGCGATACCTATTGCTCGCAGTATCCGTATTGCACGCTGGAAAGCATGTTCGTTCCCGAGCCGGTGATTAAGGTAGCGGTTGCTCCGGCCAAACGCGATGGCGCCGACCGTTTGAGCAAGGCGCTGCACCGTTTCCGCCGCGAAGATCCGACGCTCCACATTTCGACCGACGAAGAGACCAGCGAAACGATTATGGCCGGAATGGGCGAATTGCACCTCGAAATCTATATCGAGCGGATTCGACGCGAGTATGGCGTGGAAGTTGAGGTTGGCCCTCCCAAGGTCAACTATCGCGAAGCTCCGACCCAGGCCTGCAAGTTCAACACCAAGCACAAGAAGCAGACCGGGGGATCCGGCCAGTACGCCCACATTGTCGGTCACATGGAGCCACTGCCGGAAGACTCTACCGATACCTTCGTCTTTGAAGAGAAGGTCGTTGGCGGACGCATTCCCAAAAACTTCATCCCTGCGGTTGAGAAGGGCTTTCGCCAGATGGTTCACAAGGGGCCTATCGCCGGTTACCCGGTGGTCGGCCTGAAAGTGACCTTGGAAGACGGTTCCTATCACGACGTCGACAGCTCGGAAATGGCCTTCCAGATTTGCGCCCGGACCTGCATGCGGGAGAATTTTTCCGCCACCAAGCCCGTGCTGCTGGAGCCTGTGATGAAAATCGAGATCGAGTGTCCGACCGATTTCCAGGGTTCGGTGGTGGGCAATCTGACCTCCCGTCGCGGTATGGTTGCGGCCACCGAAGTCAGCGGCGTGAACTGCCGCATTGAGGGCGAAGTTCCCCTCTCGGAGACCTTTGGTTACTCGACCGACCTGCGCAGCATGACTCAGGGTCAAGGCACATTCACCATGGAATTTGCCAAGTATCGCCGCATGCCTGGGTCGATCGAGCGCGAGGTCATCGCCGCCCGCAAGTTGCAGGCGAGCATGGCGGAAGTTTGAGCTAAGTTGATCCTCTTTCAGGTTGAAGGCATTCAGAAGCACTACGGCCCCGAACCGGTCCTCGACGGGGTGACGTTCGTGTTGCGCCCGGGAGAACGCATTGGCCTCGTCGGGCCGAACGGCAGCGGCAAGACCACTCTGATGAAGATCCTCGCAGGCAGGGAGGAGGCCGATGGCGGCTCGATCGTTCCCCATCCTTCGCTCCATGTGGGCTATCTCGAACAGCAACCCGAGTGGGAACCCGGCCGCACGCTGCTGGATGAGGCCAAAAGCGCACTGGCCGGCCTCATGGCCATGGAAGAGGAGCTGATTGCGGTCGCCGAGGAGTTGGGCCATTGCGACGACCCGCTGGAACACAAGCGTCTGGCGGATCGCTACGACCACATCCAGCACGAGATGCAAAGCCGCGACGCCTATAATCTCGACTACAAGATCGAACGCGTTCTGGACGGTCTTCGTTTCCCACGCAAATCATTCGACCAGCCCGTGGAGTTACTCAGCGGCGGCGAGCAGAACCGGCTCATGCTGGCTAAACTACTTCTGGCCGAGCCGAACGTGATGCTTTTGGACGAGCCTTCAAACCACCTCGACATCGAGGCCACCCAGTGGCTCGAGTCGTTCCTGGCGGAAAGCGCCGCAGCCATGCTGCTGGTCAGCCATGATCGCTACTTCCTTGACCGCGTGACCAACCGCACCTTGGAACTTTTCCAGGGCACCGTCGATAGCTACACGGGCAATTTTTCCGCGTATTGGCAACAGAAGGCGGAACGATTGTTGGTCCAGCAGCGAACCTACGAGAAGCAGCAGATTGAGATCGAAAAGGCCAAGGATTTCATCCGCCGCAATCACTACGGCCAGAAGCATCAGCAGGCCGAAGACCGCCGCAAAAAGCTCGACCGCATCGAAGTCGTTGCCGTACCTCGCACGATAGTCCTTCCGCCGATGGGCTTTCCGCCTGCTTCGCGCAGCGGCGATATGGTCGTCCGCGCTCAGCGGCTGGCCAAGGCATTTGAGCGGCCGTTGTTTTCCGCGGTCGATCTGCAAATCGTCCGCGGTGAACGCTGGGGATTGATCGGTCCCAACGGCTGTGGCAAGTCGACCTTGCTGCGCTGCTTGCTGGGCGAAGAACAGCCCGATGCCGGCACCGTGCAACTCGGTGCGGGCGTGAACATTGGCTACTTTGATCAGCATCTATCCGGCGTGTCGGACGATGACGATGTTGTCGATTCCATTCGGCCCAAGCATAAACAGTTTTTGACACAGCAACGCCGCGATCTGCTGGCTCGCTTTGGCATCACGGGCGACACGGCTCTACAAAAGGTTGGCAAGCTCAGTGGCGGCGAGCGGAACCGCGCGGCCCTGGCCCGACTGGCGGCGGCCGATGCCAATTTTCTCGTACTCGACGAGCCGACGAACCATCTCGATCTTTGGGCTCGCGATGCCCTGGAGCAGGCACTGGCGGCCTTCGACGGCACCGTACTCTTCGTGAGCCACGACCGTTATTTTGTCAACCGCGTGGCCGACCATTTGATTGTCTTCGAGCCGGGCGGCGTGCGGGTGGTCGAAGGCAATTACGAAGCCTATCAACTTCTCCTGCAAGGCAAGGCAGCAGCAGCAGCAGCACCGAAACCACAGGCCGCTCTCCGCGGCAAGTCCGGAGCGGCACCTGGCAAGGCCTCTGCTCCGTCGGGAAAGGCGCATTCCAAGCATCAGGCGAAGTCGCACTCCAAGCAACCGCAAAATCACGCATCCGGCAAGAGTGTGGCCGCTGGGGCGCGAAAGGAAGAGCACGGCGGCAAGAAGGGCAGCGAAACGGGTACGGCCCAAGGCGAAAAACAACGCCGTTTTCCCTATCGCAAGCTATCCGAAATTGAGGCCGAGATTTTCCAGCGGGAGTCGCGGATCGAGCAGATCAACGAAGAACTAGGCGACCATGGCACTTTTCGCGACGGCGGCCGCCTGCGCGCCATCAAGCAAGAGCTGGCCGAACAGCATTCGTCGCTTAAAAAACTCTACGAGCACTGGGAAGAAGCCAGCAAGATGAACTGGTAGGTCCGGCACAATCGTTATATTTGGAGTATGGGGGCTTGCCACTGCTTTCCAATACGATTCCAGTTCCGAACTAGCACACTTTCCGCACGTTTTGTAAAGCGGCGGCAAGCCGCCACACTCCAAGGGCTGCGCCATAACCTAGACTTTAAGAAACTCACCCGAAGTCATTGGTTACGGAGGCGGCATTGATTGTCCACTTGTGTCTATTGTCGATTGTCAACATCGGTGCGGGCTTCGCCTTGGCGACCGCGCTTGGTCGGCGGTATCGCAAGATCGCAACCCGCCGGATGTGGGCGTCGCTTTTGGTGAACCTTCCGCCATCGGTTCCAGGCTCTGATCCTGCCACTGTGCGATCCACTACGGCCCCGACGCTGCTACAACCGGGCACCGCTCCCGTTGCGACTTCGGTGCCACTGCCGAAAAGCCCTGGATATATCGCGGTCATCGATCTCCACGACCGCGTGGCCAATTTTGGTACGAAGCTCATCGAGGCGGATGAACAACTGCGTCAATGTGCCGCGTCACCTGATCTCGGCACGATCGAATCGGTGTTGAGCAACATCGAGATCACGGCACGCAACTATGTTGAGTCTCGCGAGTCGGTCCAACAGCGGCTGGCCGACCTCACGCGTGAGGAAGGAGGGTGGGAAAGCATCAACAATGAGATTGTTGTCGCCGCTCAGATGCAGGATGCCGAGATCCAGGCCACCTGCCAGAAAATCGCCAAATTCGACTACGAAAGCGATTTGGCTGGCGGCTGCCAGAAAATCGTCGGCAGTACCCACCGCCTACTGAATTCCAACGACATGCTCCGGGATGCCCTACAAAAGGCCCAGGCCGAGGTCGCCAAGCAAGAACGCCGCCTGCCCGAGCAATCCGATCGCAGCGACCCGCTCACCGGCTGTGTGAATCGGGCCGGCATCGAGGCCGACCTAAACACCTGGTGGGCTAGCGTGCCCGATCACACCCGCTTGTGTGTTGCCATGATCGACATCGACTGCTTGGCCGAAGCGAACGAACAATTCGGCTACCGCACGGGCAACGAGATTCTCAAGGCGATTGCCAAACTGCTGGAGGCGAACCGCTCAGACAACATGCAGGTGGCCCGCTTCTCCGGCCAGCGGTTCCTGGCGATGTTCTCCGACATCGAAACTGCCGTCGCGACGCACACCGTCGAACGCTGTCGACAGACGATCGATAACGCCCGTTTCGAGTACGAGGATTTTGG
>JANXQG010000640.1 GCA_025356915.1 Planctomycetota bacterium
CATGGGCGACCAAGCCCTGCGGAGGGACCGGATATCGCCGCCGCGCTGTTGGCTCGGATTGTATCGTTGCGCGTCATATATTATTTCTTATCAGCCCTGACAATAAGCTTGCTCGCGCCGTCTTCGATGACATGGAGATGCGAGGGGCTCCAAGACCATATCTTCTTCCACTTGTAGATCACCAGCGCAACCAGAGACAGGATGCTGGCAAGCCAGAGGTGAATGCCGATCCAGGTCAAAAGCAGTCCAGTCAGGATGGCCACGCCTCCGCTTTCTAGCACGAGATTCGCCAGTCCCGTGCCACCGTAATGCGTGATGAACCCCACGACCGGGTTGCTTGCGGCAGCGAATGCCAGCAAGATCCTGGAGAAAATACCCGCAGCCAGGGCGATGCCTCCGACCCAGCACAGCAGGGTGCCGATGGTGACCAGCTGGTCCCCCGTGTTGTGGGCGGTGCCGGCCACCGACCCCTCAACCGGGTGGGCGGGAGCCGCGACAGCCACGGCTGGCGGGGTCACGACATCGGCCAGCTTGGCGGGCGCGGCAAGGGCCTGGGAAGGCGGTTTCCCGGCCTCCTGGCGGGCTTCGGGGGCCGGGGAGCCGCAGGAGGCCAGGAAGAGGAAAAGGAAGAGGACGCTACGCATGAGATTGATACCTGTCGGTGGTGGGCTTCGGAGGGTCGGCGGGAATCTCAGCGCTTGAGGGGGTCCGTTGCGGGATTGGATGGGGCTCCATATCACGCATGCAAGGACGTAGGTTGATGGAGTCGCAGAGCCGACGCATCACAGCAAGGGCGGTGCGAGTAACCTCGTTGGTTTCCTTGGTCGCCGCGCTCCAGTTGACCGCGATGTTCTTGAGCGTGTGGCCATACTCGTCGGATCGACGGATGCGATCCTGCTCCAGTTCGTTCACCTTGTCCGTCAAGCGGTTGACAATGCGCTCCAACGTACCGATGCGGTCGGTATAGGCTTTCACCAGTTGCGCGTTCTGTCGCATGATTGCCCATAGCAGCAACGCACAGAGCGCGATGGGGAAGCCGAACTCTTTTAGGATAGTGATGATGTCCATATGCACCTATTATGGCGGGAAGGAGGTGGACGACCAGAGGGTGGCGACCTCGGTCGGAGTCAGGGCGCGCATCCACGCCGCCCCGGTAGCTTGGCATTGTGCGTCTGGAGGCAGGGCGTCCTTGCCCACCACGAAGTTGCCACCGTACTGGATCTGTTTCGGCGCGAATGATGTCTTGGTGTCGATAAGCGCACCGTCTATGTATAGCGCGAGGGTGTGGACACCGGTCCAGTCGTGCACCATGACGGCCATGTGCCACGTATAGTCATTGTCGGGATAGCTGAGCGGAGCTGACGCGGGGGTGGGCTCTCCAGCGACTTGCGCGACGATGGACGACAACGCGCCATTGTAGAACTTGGCATACCATGCTGGTTCCTCATAATCCGAAAACCAGATGAGACCCCCACTATTATCCCGGCGGCGGAACCAGATGGCGAAACTCCAATCGTCCACGGGAACAGGCTGCGGAGGAATAAAGACAACCTGTTGATAGCCGGGAGGCGATTGGAGTGCAGCGAGTTGATACACTGGACCGACATTGATCGGAACCTCTTCGGGGGTGCCACTATAGGGGACGATGTACGCGTCATCAAGTGGACCCGGAACACCTAATGGGAACGGTAGCATAGGGGTACCAACCGTGAGGAGGTAGTCCGTCGGACGGGTCAGCTTGTAGCGGCCTGCATCCAGGACTACGGTGACCTTCTTGGTTCCGGTCTCTTGGGCGGTTACGTCAACCATGGTGCGCGATCCAGGAAGACCTTCCCCTCGCAATACCGGAACGTGAATCCGCCGTCCGTCACGTGGAGAATCCATCCCCCAAGTTCGAACGTCTGCGGCTCACGTCCCTTCCTGGGAGGGAAAGGAAGTGCGAGGGCCGCCGAGTCGGCAGCAGGGAACCTAACGTTGAACTCGCCGTTGGGGAGATCGACCGGCTCGATGGTGAGCGGTATCTGTAGTGCCCCGGGTGACCATTGCAGGCTGAACCACGCGCTAATTGTGGCACCTGTAAGATCTAGATCTGTAGCGGGTGATCCCGTCTGCACCTTGATGGGCAGCGAGAAGTCTGCCCCCTGCTCAATCTGCACGTCGACTTGCGCGGGTCCGTATGGCTTACTCGCCGCCTTGATCACGCTCATGGGGTTGCCCGAGGGGACTGCACGCTGACGAGGTACGCTGGCATCGGCGGTCCGCTGACGATGTGCGCATATGTGCTCGGAAAAGCGATGACGAAGGTCGGCCGGGGCTCGCCTAGGGCCATGCTGATTGCCCTGCGGGCGTGCTCATCCCGGGCTGCAGCGATGCACGCCGCGCCCGCGGGCGTCTTGAACAGTTTTGCTTTGCCCTCACGCGCTTTGATGCGCGCCCACCAGTGTTTGGCGTCCTCCATCTCGTCGATGAAGTCGTTGCGATAATACTTCGACCTCAAGATGGGGTTGAACCGCTCCAGCAGGTCGCCGGCAGGGTCGTGCCCCTTCGCAGCTGGCGGCGGCTGCCATCCCCAGCGTTGGCCTTCGGGGCGGCTGCTGTCGTAGCATCCGCCGCAGAGCAGGGCGCAGACCAGAGCGAGGATGAAGCGCATGATGGATCCTATGCGGCAGCGGGACGGAGGACGAGGTGCAGGTAGCGGGCCAGGGCATCGCGCTCGTATTGGGCCAAGCCGCCGGGTGTGCGGATGAGGCCGCCGAAGCCGCGACCGGCGCGGCTCGCAACGGTAGAGTGTCCGATATTTAGCCCGCTTGCGGCCTGGAAGTCGATCGCGCCTCCGGAGACGGGAACACCCGACAGCGCCGAGCCATATCCGGCGTCTATCGTGCGATTCAAGCGGCGAAGTGATTGCAAACAAAGAGTCGCACGACTCGGCAACGTGCGGGTGATGAGCTTCACATACGCGGACACGCCGTCGTATTCTGAGACAGACAGCAACGTTGCTGCGGCTCTGGTCGCCCCCGGGTACAATCCGCCAGCGAAAGCCTTGATCCACGTCTGATTCGCAATCCCCATATCACCGTCCGCGTACGGCTGCCAGTTCAGCATCGTCAATTCTTCGTCCTGCGTCAGCGCATTCGGCATCGTCCACGCGCAACTGTCTGCGGTGCGGGTGACGGCTGCGGCGGTCGTGGGAACGTACAGAGCAGCTCCGGCGGTCAGGGATGGGATCGCCTCGAACTGCATTCCCCATAGAAGGATATCAGCGGAGTCAGACGTGCCTGCTGCACCGCGTAGCCATATCCGGAATTTCGCAAAAGTCCCGGCTGCGGTACCGGGTAAAATAAACCGCTTCCAGGTCGGCGTGATGCTAAGGTTATCTTGAGCGAGGTTTGCGAACTCATCCGAGATCTGGATAACTTTCGTGGACGCGTCGTTAGTCCGCGCCCAAAATGATAAACCGTAGGTGCTGCTGCTAATGACCGGATATAGGAGGGTGCTACGAAGGCGTGACCAGTCCCCGCCCGTAGATCCGCCATTAAGAGCATACCGGATACGCGCCGCCGTCATGTCCCCGATAGGCGACAGGGCATAATTATCGGTAACCGTTGGGACGGACGCGACACCATCGGCTTCCCTGAGCCAATCGGCGCCAGAGAACGCTTGCGATTGTATGACGCTATTCGTGATCTGATCCCACGCGCCGAACACCGGCAGCGCCAGCCCGCCGGGCAGGTAGTGCGTTCCAAAGTGCGGGCTGCTGCGGACCACACCGTCCCAGGGCGAGATCGAGTCGCCGACGCCGCCGGTCAGGGCCATGCTGCCGTCGCGGCCGGCGATCTGAGAGCGGGCGAAGATGTTGCGGATAATCGCAGCATCGCCCGTCATAAATCGGAACGAACCAAGTCCACGATAGAGGTATCGCTCTATCGCCCTACCGACAGGAAGGTGATTCACGCAACCTCAACCTTGGCGTTCGTAAGCGAGGTCGACCCGAGGGCGACAACTCTCACATACCAGTTAACCGGGATGGTGATAGGAGTTACGCCGAGGGCGAACATGGGGACTGTCGCCGGGGCGAAGACTACGTCGTCGGCGCTCGCCTCCAGCACGATGCTGGCGCCAGCGAGTACTTTGCCGACCAAACATGCCGAGGGTGGGGCGGTCAACCGCTGACTCGCGCTCGCGCCATTGGACGTGACAGTAAACGATGCCATGGGAGTCTCCGTGAGTGGTTGAACGGGAGGGGGAGCCTGTGGCCTCCCCCGCCCTATCAACTACTAATCAGAGGCTCTTGATCAACGCGCCAGCGTTGGGCAGGAGGATCTGCATGTCGATATACTCGCGAGCACGCAGAACGTCAGTGTTGTTCTGCGGCAGCGGGTACTGCTCGATCATCAGCGCACGGAGAGCGTCGAGGACGTTCATCGTGGTGAGGTCGTTGAAGGTCGACGCCAGGTCGTACACGAAGGTACGGCCCAGGGCGACTTCGCGGACATCGTTGGCGTTCTTCGCCTTGCGGAAGACCAGGGCGTAGGTCGCGGGCCAGATGAAAGTAAGGTTCTTGTTGGCCGAACCTTCCTGGTTCTGGTCGTACACGCCGGGAGCGACGATGATCTCGTCCAGCCCGAAGAGCATGCACAGGCTGGAGATCGGGATCTCCAACTGGACAGCAGCAGCGCCATTGGCAGAACCGTAGCCGAAGTTGTTTCGGACAGCGGTGCGGATCTGCTGATTGGTGCAGATGTTGACGTACAACTGGTACGAGATCAGCATCGCGTTGGCCGGCTGGCCGGTCTGAAGTGCGACGTTAAGCTTCGCCTGCATCACGTCCTTGAGCGGGTCGCCCGTGGACGTTGAGCCCCCCGACCACGCGGCCGAGGCAGTGACGAGGGTGCTGGCGAAGATGCTCTCGCCGCCGGCCGAAAAGAGCGTTTGCGCCAGAGCATAGTCACGCGCACGCAGGACGATATGCACGAGTTTCCTCGTGATCACTTCCTGGGTGTAGTCGCGACCCATGATCTCGTAATCCTCGAAGGACAGTGGCTCTTCCACGCCTGCTTCCGAGCAGGAGTAGTTGTTCTGGCCGAGCTTGCTCTGGATCTGCGCGAACCCGGTCTTGGGCGCGTGCTTGATCGAGAGGGCCTGGGCATCCGAGAAGAGGAAGGACGGGATAGCGCCATACCTCTTCTGGACGACCAAGGTCGGCAGAACTTTGTGGGTGACATACGCCTCTTCCGGCATCCCTTCCTGGAGGATGGGGCCGAGAAGGTCAAGGCGCGGGGTTGCAGTTCCGGTGTTGATCATGGTAGTTGTGCTTTCAGGCGACGAGGGGCTTGATCTGAATCGTGACCCCGGCCCCCGAAGCGGCCTCCAGGGCGCGACCGATCAACGCGTTGGTATTGGTGAGGCCCACCTGGCCGCTGGCAGCCTTGTAGACGAGCGCACCGGAAGTGATGGCCTCGGCCGCCATCATAATGGCCGTGCCGGACGAGAAGAAGCGCAGGGGAATCTGCTCGCCGATGGCGGCGGGCTGCTGGGCCACGCCAATCCAGTCCTGCACGGCGTCGGCTCCGCAGAGCGTTCCGTCGTACTTGACCAAGGTCCGCGAACCGATGGCGGCGGTGGCCTTGAGCGCCATGCCGGGAGTGTTGACTTGCGTGCTCATGTTACTTTTCCTCAGCGTTGGGGAACGCCTTGCGGGCGGCTGCGCGGAGCGCAAAGCCCTTGAGTTCGGGGCGCTTCTCGGCG
>JANXQG010000650.1 GCA_025356915.1 Planctomycetota bacterium
CGGACATCTTCCGCAGTTTGGATTTCGCCGCGGTTTCCGTGAACGAATCATTCGACCTACGGGTTGCTGTCACTGCTAGCGCTTTGCCACCCTAGGATCGAGGCCCGCAAGCACTTCGGTTGATCTTGCGTCAATTGCCCAATCTTCGTAGCATTCCCCCCGGGCGAGTAATCGTAGGGTGGCAAAGCGCTAGCAGTGACAGCAACCCGTAGGTCGAATGATTCGTTCACGGAAACCGCGGCGAAATCCAAACTGCGGAAGATGTCCGTCCAACCGGAGCCACTATCTATGTTCCCTTGTATGGCGAAGACACGTGCATGGGCCGCCAGATTCGCTTCGCGCAGCACCACGTTCAGCTCGGCGCGAAGTGTATCCCATTGTGCGGGTGCAACCTGGAGGTAATCACCGGCCAACAAGACAACATCCGGTTGCGCTTCCGCCACACTTTGGATCACTCTGCGTTCGTATGGGCCGATGCGGTCCGTCTGGAGATCAGCCAGCACCCTTGTTGGTAGAACTACGCCTACTTGCTCATCTTCGCCCGCTGATCCATCTCGAATTCCTGCTGTAGCTTCATCGCCGGGGCGGCCGGGGCGGCCTGATTGGTTCCGGGTATGTACAACGCGAGATTGCGGTCGAAGTCGAGCGTGAAGCTGTAGTCGACAATCCGCACCTTCTCGCCGGTGGCACCTGCCGCCACGTTGATCTCCCATCGCAAAATGCCCTTGGGCCGCTCCGTACGGACGTAGAATTCGTCCTTGCTCAGCGGATCGCGCAGGTCGCCAATCTTGATGCGGACGTCGTTCGTTCGATCGCTATAGGGCAGGCGCTCGAAGAGGCGGACCTCGGCCGGTTGGTCCTTGTAATTCTCCAGCACGAGCCGGTATTTGAAGCTCAGCTCGCGGTTGCCGCCCTGCACATTCTCTGTGCGGCTGGCCAACTCGCGCGCAGCACGCAATTGCGGATCAACACCGAAGCCCACCACGAACGTCTGTCCGCGGGCCACCGTGGGAATTTCACTGCGGCCCACGAAGCGGCCATCGAGGTAGACGGTGATCGGCCCGGAGAGCAAGTCTTCCGGGCTGGTGTTGATCAATTCGGCCTCGCGATAAACGTAGTTGGTCAGGACCGGCGTGGCCACGTAATAGAAGCGGCCTTTGAAGGCCGTTTGCAGGATGCGGACCATCTGCTGATCGGATCGGCTGGCGAGATTCACGGAGCCGGCAAGTTGGTAGCTCAGGCTAGGCCCGGCGGCGGCCTGGGAATTGTGGCTTTGCATCATGTTGAGTACGTCTTCGCCGCTGGCCAGTTCCAGGGATTGCAGGTCGTTGGCCGCCGTATTGACCGTCCAACTGGAGGCGATGTTGTCGGCCAGCGTGACCGCGTTTCGGTTGAAGACCTGCGCCTCCGACTGCCGGCCGCGGATGGCGTGAAGTTGTTGGGCCAGATCCGTGGTACTGAGCTTCCGGCCGGTGTCCCTGGCCAGACTGATGGGGAAAGGGGCCAGCCCCATTCCCGCCGCGCTGAGGGCAGGCGAGGCCGTGGAAAGCGTCAACGTCACGCTGCTCCAGTCTTCGCCGGTCATCTGCTGTACCAGGGCATTGCACTCGACGGCCACTTCCTTGCCTTCCTTGGTAGTGCGAAAAGCGTAGGTAGGCGACCAGCCGCAACTGCCCACCAGGTAGTTCAACTGCACCTCACCTGCGCCCGCCGCGCGTTTTTCCACGAAGAGCACTGCTTCGCGAACCGTACGCGAAGCACCTTGGGTCAATTCCTCGCGCTTCCGCTCGGAAAGCACAAGCCGCTCGGTCAACTGCTTGGTTTCTTTCTCCAAGGCCAACTGATCCTTAGCCACCGCAGCCCGCTGCTCGAACGAGAAGAGGGTGATCTTCTGCAAAGCGACCGCATCGAGAAATCCTCGGGCCAAGTCCGTTTTGGCGGTGGTAACCGTAAAGGTCTCCATCTGGTCGAGATAGGCGGCCCGTTTGGCGAGGACTTCCTGGCCTTTCTTATTGGCCCGCATGGTTTCGTTGATTTCCTCGATGGCGGCATCAATTTTTCGCACTTCCTCGCGGGGTTCCTGCCCGACGGCACGAGGGCGGAATCGCACGGCCCGTACTTCCACCCCCTCGCCCCCCTCGGCGTACAGGCTGTTGGCGACCACCTGCTCGGGCAGATCGGCAACGACAATCTCCATGGCTCCCTTAGGCCCCTCCAGCGAAACGGTTCTGGTGACCAACGCCTGGCCGCGATAGAGCGTCACTCGCGTCACCCGGCTATTGCCCGGTTCAGCGGCACGAGCCAAGGGCAACAAATCCAGCGATATCCACGAGCCGAAAACGGCCACGCAAAGGAGCCGGACAATTCTGAGACGGATCGACATGACATGAACTCCTAAGGACCGGCGAATCAATAACTGTACTCATCTCGCTCCGCGAGATGCATTCCATCTCGCGGAGCGAGATGAGTACGTTCC
>JANXQG010000670.1 GCA_025356915.1 Planctomycetota bacterium
CGCCACGATCACCGGCCTGGAACTCGTGGCGTTGGCAGCGGTATTCGGGGGCACGGGCGCGCTCTTTGCCGGCGGGTATATCGGTCGCCAAGAACTGACTCTTGTGCGGCAAGCCATGGGAAGGGTTGCTCGAAGAGAGTCGGAACCGGAATTCTCTAGCGACCCATTGTCCAGCTCACCCGATATTATTCCGATGAACCGGGGACTGGTTCAAACGCCTTCGCAGGCTCGACGGGCCAACTCCAACCATGAATCCGCAAAACCTTCCGAGAAACGGCGGGTGGCTTAAATGATTTGGAAATTGCTATCGACATCATGGTTCAGCTTGTGTACCCTTCCGGTCTTGTTGCTCTTGGGAGGGGGCTGTGCGAGAACCCGAATATATAAGCCTTCGGAGCTGCCGTCGTCGCTTCAAGCCCCAGTTTTCCAGGATCCGACTGTGATTAACCTTGGCGCATTGACGGCCCCCCAGAACAAGAGCGACATGGTCGGCCCCGGCTATGTCTTGGAGATTGCGCTGGCTGCGGGACTCGATCACGACAGCAGCATGACGTTTCATGTGCGCGTGGCGGAGAACGGAACTGCCTGGCTGCCCGAAATCGGCCAAGTCCAGCTCGCGGGTTTGGAGGAGGTTCAGGCCGAAGAACATATCGCGGCGATGCTGGTCCAGAAGGGCCTTTACCAGCGTCCCACGGTCGGTGTGCATATCGAGCGCAGGCCGACCAACAGCATCACCGTGGTCGGTGCCGTCAAGAATCCCGGAACCCAACAAGTGGCACGCTCGGCCAGTTATCTAGGGGCGGTGATCGTAGCGGCGGGCGGGTTCACGGATAAGGCCGAAACGAAAATCCATATTACTCGACTCAACCGCGAGCCGCGAACGGTGGAAGTGGACCTCAGCGACGAGAACCAGCGGTCCATCGCCTCGGAATACCTCGACGACGGATCCGTCATCACCGTCGACAAACGCGATCTTCCACCCGTCCACGTCCAGGGTCTCGTCACGAAGCCAGGAGAGGTCGACTTTCCCACCAACCGGCCGTTTCGCCTCACGAACGCCATTTCCGCAGCCGGCGGAGAGTCCAACGACATGGCCGACAGTGTCTTGATTCAACGGCGACTCCCCGACGGACATGGCGTGGTGTTGATCCGTGCCAGTCTCGCGGAAGCGATGGAAAACGGCCAGGAGAACCTTACCTTAGCACCGGGCGACGCCGTCCGTGTCGAGCGAACCACCTCGACCTTCGGCTGGGATTTGGTTAAGCGAGTCGGAGTTAACCTCGGTGGAACCCTGCCGCTGGTGCCATGATACGCTCTTTTGAAGAAAAGACGATTTGATGGAGAAATGGCGGGACTCGCTGCGCTCGTTCCCCCCTACGCTTGCCATTGACACTTTCCGCAACAGAAATCAATTCGAGGAAAAGATTTAACTGCATGGCTGAACCTGTCTCCAAACCGCTGAGCGCGGAACTAGCCTTAGAGACTCATCCTCTACAGGCACTGATGCGGTTCGTCCGTGCGGTGCGCTACCGCAAGGAAGTCGTGCTGGTATCGCTGGTCGTTTTCGCCGTGCTTGGCGGACTCTACTACGGTAGCACGGCCAGAATCTATCAATCCAAGGCCGAACTGCTCATCCAGCAGAA
Organism: Planctomycetota bacterium; assembly: GCA_025356915.1. Taxonomy (GTDB): domain Bacteria; phylum Planctomycetota; class Planctomycetia; order Pirellulales; family Thermoguttaceae; genus JANXQG01. Next base: position 1,644 of record JANXQG010000670.1, read on the forward strand.
AACGGACACATCCAAGGAAATCAATATTCCGGGAATAAGTCGCGGTGCCCAGGATTACATGGACACCTATCGGAGTGTTGTCATGAGTGAGGCCGTGTTGGAGCCGGCCCTGAACTCCCTGTCCCCCGAGGACCGTAGCGACTTTCAGAACATTCCCGCGGAAAAACTCGTCGCGAAACTCCAGAAGAACTTGGTGGTCTCGATCGTCCGTAAGACGAGCATCCTACAGGTCAACTACCGTTCGCTCAAGCCGGAAGCCGCAGCAGCCGTGGTCAGTGCCGTGCTGACGTCGTTCCAGAAGTATATTGACATGACCGTCAATCACACGGCGGGCGAAATCCTTGCAACTCTTACCCGGGAAAAGACGAGCCTGGAAGGGCAAATCCACACCACGGAGACCAATCTGATCAAGCTCCGCAGCGAAATCGGAACGGTTTATTCCAGTGCCAAGGAGGGTGGCTCCGACCTGATCACCCAGCAGGCGTTCACCCTGCAAGGCCTGCTGAAAGATCGCTACGACAAGCGAGTTCAAGCCCAGACCCTCATGGAATCGATCCAGACCGCCGCACAGCGGGGCGAGGACCTCCGTCCGTATTTCATGACCGTATTTTCCGGGCCGGGGCGGGAAGGGCTTTCGGGAACCGACGCCGGAACCGTGCAGAAGCAGCTTACGGAAGATATTGCCAAATTTCAAAAAATGCAATCGGTTTATGGTCCCAATCATAAGGACATTCGGGAAATCCAACAACGGATCCAACAGAACGAACAGTTGCTCCGCGACCGGTGGCAATTGGTTTTCGGCCGGACGCCGGAGGGTGGTACGCGGCCCTTGGCAACAATCCTCCTGGAGGCTTCCCGCCAGGAGTACGAACGGGCACTGAATGCAGAACGTCTCACGAAGACCAGTTCCGACGAAGCCGTCGCCACGGCCATTGCCATGGACCGTGGGATAACCAAAATGCGTGCGCTGGAACGCGAACTGGATCGCCTGAATCGCTCATTTGAAGCCGTCCTTGAGAACATGAAAGGCATCAATCTTCAAAAAGAGAGCGGAACCGTTCTGACATCGATTCTCGCCCGTCCTGAAGTCCTTCCCACGCCGGTCTGGCCCACGCTCAACGTCGTGGCGGGACTGACGCTGCTGATTGGATTGGTCGTCGGACTGGGCATCGTTTATGTGTTGGACTTATTGGACGATCATTTCCGGTCGCCCGAAGAGCTACAGATGCACGTCGGTGCCCCCGTGCTCGCGATGATCCGCCGCATGACGCCCTTGGCCGAGCATGGCCTCGATGCCGTATTCCTGCATACCCACCCGACCGCGACCGAAGCCGAATCATTTCGTACCCTTCATACCGCCTTGGCGCTCACCGAAGGCGGGATTCGCCGCTTGGTGCTTTCCAGCAGCGAACCGGGGGACGGTAAGACCACGGTGTCGTCCAATCTCAGCATGGTCTTCGCCCAGTCCGGCAAGCGAACCCTGCTGATCGACGCGGACATGCGCCGTCCCGGTCTCTCTTCACTCTTGGACTTGCGGGGACAGCGGGGGTTGTCGAGCGTGCTGCGCGACTCGGCATCCCTGGGCGAGAGCCTTCAAGCAAACCTCCACCATGCCATCGTACCAAACCTCGACGTGCTTCCCTCCGGTCCGCGCCCCCGCAATCCAGCCGAATTGCTGACCAGCGATCGATTCTCGGAGTTGGTCTCCTGGGCCGAGGAGAATTACGATCAGGTCCTCATCGACAGTCCTCCAGCCCTGGTCGCCGATGCGGCCATCATCGGCCGCCTGACCGACGGCGTCCTCTTGGTCGTCCGGCCGGAGAAGAATCGCCGTCGAACGGTCCTTCGCGCTGCCGAGGGTCTCGCGGCACTCGGGACGAGAGTGCTGGGAATCGTTATCAATCGGCTCGTCGATGAAAATCGCGAGGACTACGGCGGCTACGGGTATGGATACGGCTACGGATACCGGTATGCCGAAGAGGGGCAAGACAGCGAGCCGGCTTCAACGGCAACCGAGAGCGAGGATGCCCCCGCCGGCATCGTGTCGATGGAACCCACCCAGCCAGCGGTTTCGACCAATGACCCACGGAGCGTTCCCATTCGCCGCCGTGTCGCGTAAATAGATATGAAACCAGACCTTCTTCTGATCAGCCAGGTCTATGTTCCCGACCCCACGTCGGTTGGGCAGCACCTCCACGACGCAGCTGCGGAGATGGCTCGGCGCGGCTACGGGGTCAGGGTTTATGCGGCATCGCAGGGGTACGACTCTCCAGAGAACCATTACCCTCGCCGTGAAAGTCGCGACGGCGTCGATATCGTGCGGCTTCCGTTCTCCTCGTTCGGTAAGAAATCGACGGTCATCCGACTGCTTGCTCAAGTCAGCTTTCTCGCGCAAGCAATGCTGCGCGGACTACTGATCCGGCATCCGGGAGCCATCTTGGTCAGCACTTCGCCCCCGATGTGTGCGGCAGCCGGATGGCTGCTGTCACTCTATCACCGCGCCCCGTTGATCTTTTGGGTCATGGATGTCAACCCAGACCAAGCTGTGGCCATGGGCCTGGCCCGGCCCCGTTCCCTGTTGGTTCGGATCTTCGACTGGTTCAACCGTGCAGCCCTCGGCCGGGCCTATAAGGTCATTGCCCTCGACCGCTTCATGGCCGCGCGCCTGATGGCCAAACGAGATATCTGCGACAAGCTCGAAGTCTTTCCCCCCTGGCCTCACGCAGACCACCTGGAAGACATTCCCCACGCGCAGAATCCTTTCCGAAAGGAGTACGCGCTGGAGGAGAAGTTCGTGGTGATGTACTCAGGCAACCACACACCGGTCAATCCGATCGTCACGGTGCTTCAAGCTGCCGAAGCCCTGCGGCATCGCAAGGACATCGTGTTCATGTTCGTCGGCGGCGGCGGCGCGAAAAAGGAGGTCGAAGCCGCCATTGCAGCAGGAGCCAAGAACATCGTCAGCCTCCCCTATCAGTCGATCGAAACGCTGAAATACTCGCTCTCGGCGGCCGACTTGCACGTCGTTACGCTTGGGCCGTCGGGCGTCGGAATCGTACACCCTTGCAAGATCTACGGAGCGATGCAGGTCGGCCGGCCGATCCTCGCCGTAAGCCTCCGGCCGTCGCACATATCCGAATTGCTCGATCAATGCGACTTCGGCCGCCAGGTGGAGCATGGCGACGTGGAAGGGGCCGTCCGTGCCATCACGGAACTGGCCGATTCCCCCCCCACTGTTCGGGCCGCCATGGGTCGGCGCGGAAAGTCACTCATCGAGCTGGAACTTAGCAAATCGATATTGTGCGGCCGCCTTGCGGAGATTATCGAAACGGCATTGGATTCGCGGCGGCCACTGCGTATATTCCGGCCGGGTGACAGAGTCGCTACAGAACCTGTCGGCGAAGTTGTCGCCCAAGGGCGTCGTCGCGAAGAAGCAGCGTGAACTACAGGGTTAGTGAAGTTCGAGCGTAACCTTCAAATCATCTTGACTTCTAGCCAGGTTTTAGCTAGTTTGCTGGCCGCAGACGGCCGGGCTTTATCATAAGGGCGTACTGATGGCATTGCTATCAGATAGGCGGTTGCTAACAAGCCCTGCAACCCACGGAGACGGAGTCTAGGCCGATGAAAGCTTAGCTCGATTATTTTGGGCATGAAACGAATCGCATTCATCTTCGGTACACGCCCTGAGGCGATCAAGCTTTGCCCCTTGATCCTGGCCATGCGCCAGTACCCGGGTCTTGAGCCGCATGTTTGCGTGACCGCACAACATCGCGAAATGCTCGACCAAGTGCTCAACGTCTTTGGTGTTCAGCCCGATGTTGACCTTGCACTCATGCGGCCGAACCAGACGCTGGCAGGGCTAACCGCGCGCGCCATCACGGCCATTGACGGCTACCTGACCGAGCACCGCCCCGACATGGTTCTCGTCCAGGGCGACACCACCACCGTCCTTGCCGCGGCTCTTGCGTCCTTTTACCATCGCCTGCCGGTCGGCCATGTCGAGGCGGGCCTCCGAACCTGGAACCGGTTCTCGCCCTATCCCGAGGAAATCAACCGCACGCTAACAAGCCGTTTGGCCGACTTGCATTTTGCTCCTACCGAGACTTCACGACAAAATCTCCTGCGAGAAGGCGTTAAACCCGAGCAGATTTTCGTCACTGGGAATACAGTCATCGACGCCCTGTTCCTGGCTACCGAGAAGATCAATGCATCCCCTCCCCGCGCAATCGGGCTACCCGAATCGCTCCAACCGGCCGCCGTTGACGCTTCGCGTATCGTCCTCATCACCGGCCACCGCCGTGAAAATTTTGGACAAGGCTTTGAAAACATCTGCCAAGCCATTGCGGAGTTGGCCCGCCGTTTCCCCGATGTCCA
>JANXQG010000680.1 GCA_025356915.1 Planctomycetota bacterium
GAGCGGGACATCGCCTTTCGAGTCGAGCCCGGCGATCATTTCGTGCCGGTGGCCGTGAAGATCAGCCCCATCCAGTTTGGCGATCGCTTCCAAGTCCTGGAAGGTCTCAAGGAAGCTGAACGGGTTGTAATCTCCGCTAACTTCCTCATCGATTCGGAGAGTCGCATCCGGCTGGGAGGAGGTGGTATGGCTGGGATGCAGCATGGCGGACATGGTGATAAGAAGTCGCCCGCCGTCGATCACTCCGGCCACGGCGGGCAGAAAGCGCCGGCCCAAGACCATTCTGGGCATGAAGGTGACAAGATGCCGAATATGCCTGGCATGGACCACTCGAAAATGTAGCACAAGGACAGGCCGAAAAGCCTGGGGTGAGCCATGATCGACCGCATTATCGAATTCAGCGCGCGCAACAAGTATCTGGTGATAATTGTCACTTTGGTGGCCATTGTCGGAGCCTACCATTCGATGCGACAGGTGCCGCTGGACGCGATTCCCGATCTGTCCGATACGCAGGTCATCATCTACTCCCGCTGGGACCGCAGCCCTGACATTATTGAGGATCAGGTCACCTATCCCATTGTCACCGCGATGCTGGGTGCCCCGCACGTCAAGGCTATTCGAGGGTTCTCGGACTTCGGCTTCTCCTACGTTTATGTGATCTTCGAGGATGGGACCGACATCTATTGGGCGCGGAGCCGCACGCTGGAGTATCTCTCCAAAATCCTTCCGCGATTGCCTCAAGGCGTCAACACGGAACTTGGCCCGGACGCCACCGCCGTCGGCTGGGTCTACCAGTACAGCCTTGTGGATAAGACCGGCCAGAACGATCTCGCCCAATTGCGGAGCTTCCAGGACTGGAACCTCCGCTATCAACTCCAGTCGGTCCCCGGCGTGGCAGAAGTTGCGTCCATCGGCGGCTTTCAGAAACAGTACCAGGTCAACATCGACCCCAACAAGCTGCTGGCCTTCAACATCCCGATCTCCACGGTGGTTCAGGCGATTCGCGACGGCAACAACGACGTGGGCGGCCGGTTGGTCGAGTTCAGCGGCGCAGAGTACATGGTCCGCGGACGGGGTTATGCCAAGAGCGTTCAAGACATTGAGAAGATCGTCGTTGGCGCGGACAAGCAAGGGACGCCCGTCCTGATCAAGAACCTCGGCTCTGTCTCCCTGGGACCGGAAATTCGCCGGGGAATCGCCGACCTTGACGGAGATGGCGATACGGTGGGCGGCATCGTGGTGATGCGGGCCGGGGAGAACGCGCTCAATGTCATCGAACGGATCAAGCAGAAGCTGGAAGAAATCAAGCCCTCGTTGCCTAAAGGGGTCGAGATCGTCACCACTTACGACCGCTCGATACTGATCGAACGGTCGATTGACACCCTTAAGGAAGAGTTGCTGATGGAAATTGCCATCGTCAGCCTGGTGATTCTGATTTTCTTGTGGCATATCCCTTCAGCAATCATCCCCATCCTAACGATCCCGGTTTCGGTCGTCCTGGTATTCATTCCGCTTTATTTCATGGGGCTGACTTCCAACATCATGTCGCTTACCGGCATTGCCATTTCCATCGGCGTGCTCGTGGACGGTGCGATCGTGGAAGTCGAGAATGCCTATAAGCGGCTGGAAGAATGGATTGCCGGAGGACGGAAAGGGGATTTTCACGAGGTTCGCCTGCGGGCACTCAAAGAAGTCGGTCCTTCGGTCTTCTTCTCACTCTTGGTCATCGCCGTGGCGTTCCTGCCCGTGTTTACCCTCATCGATCAGGAAGGGCGGCTGTTCAAACCGTTGGCATATACCAAAACTCTGGTCATGGCCATTGCCGCGTTGCTGGCCATCACGCTTGATCCGGCCCTCCGCATGATGTTCACGCGGATGGATTACCACCACTTCCGTCCGCGTTGGCTCTCGTGGTTGTGGAACTCGGCGGCCGTGGGACGCTATTATCCGGAGGAGCAACACCCGATCAGCAAGCGGCTGTTCCGCGTCTATGAGCCGGCGTGCAACTTCGTCCTGCGACACAAAGCCGGCACGCTGATTGTGGCATTTCTCTTGGTGCTGACAGCCATCCCTGTCTATCTCCAATTGGGCTCGGAATTCATGCCGCCGTTGTATGAGGGCACTTTGCTCTACATGCCCACTACGGTGCCGGGCATCTCGGTGGCGGAAACGCAGAAACTCCTGCAAACAATGGATAAACAGTTGCACGCATTCCCGGAAGTAGATCGCGTGTTCGGCAAGGCGGGCCGGGCGGAGACCTCGACCGATCCCGCGCCATTCTCCATGATGGAAACCACCATCGTGCTCAAGCCGGCCGATCAGTGGCGGAAGAAAGAGCGGTGGTACGCCAGTTTTCCCGAATTCCTCCAGGTTCCCTTGCGGCACATCTGGCCCGACCGCATCAGCCCCGACGAACTGGTCGCGGAAATGGACCAGGCGATGCAATTTCCGGGCGTGACCAACGCCTGGACGATGCCGATCAAGGCCCGGATCGACATGCTCACCACCGGCGTGCGGACCCCCGTGGGCGTCAAGATTCTGGGGGCCGATGTCAAGGAGATCGAACGCATTGGAACTCGCCTGGAAGCGATCCTCGGGCCCGTGCCCGGCACGCGGAGTGTCTTTGCCGAACGGACCGCTGGCGGTTACTTTCTGGACTTCACGCTCAAGCGAGAGAACCTGGCCCGCTACGGCCTCACGATCAAGGAGGCCGAGATGGTCGTGCAATCCGCCGTGGGCGGCGAGGTCGTCTCCACCACGGTCGAGGGCCGTGAACGCTACTCGATCAACGTCCGCTATGGCCGCGAGTTCCGCCAAGACCTGACCAAGCTTCGCCGCGTGCTGGTGCCCACGATGTCGGGCGCGCAAATCCCATTGGCGGAGTTGGCTGATATCAACTTTGTTTCCGGCCCGGGCATGCTCCGCGACGAAAACGGAATGCTCTCAGGGTACGTGTTCGTGGATCTGGCCGGTCGCGACGTCGGCAGCTATGTGGAAGACGCCAAGAAGGCCGTGCAAGAGAACCTGGAGAAACTGGAACTTCCCACCGGCTACACCCTAACGTGGAGTGGCCAATACGAGAATATGCAGCGAGTCCGGGAGCGGCTGAAGATCGTGCTGCC
>JANXQG010000698.1 GCA_025356915.1 Planctomycetota bacterium
AGCCGACTGGAAATAGTTGAAATTCAGGGCGTGAACCATTCCCACCAGCGCGATTAACGAAGCAACCCACGTCCGCGCGGGCGAGCGATAAATCCATGCCAGGAGGAAATAGACCGCGGCAATTGCAGCGCTGGCGACGATCGGCGCCGGCGTGGGGGAATCGATGATTAGCACCCGATCACACCAAGCGGTCCACACCGCCAGTGCCGTGGCGAGCATCGCGGCCGCCTCACCGACATGGACCAAAGGGATGCGGTAAAGATCGAGAATTGAGAGTCCTTTGCTGCGAGGCATGGAGTTCGCGATTCGATCTTCGTCGAGCATTTTCCATGGATCGTACCAAGTGCCGACCGCGTAACGTTGCAGGACTGCGGCAGCCGCGGCCATGACGAGTGCTTCAAGCGCGAGTACTGCCCCCCAGCTCGGTCCAACGTGGTGTGCGGCCGACTGCCACCACAATGCCCACAAAGCGGCAGACGTAACCAGAACCAACCCCAGATAGCCCAGTCCTAGGCGGCTCCAACGAGCCATTAGCATTAGGCAACCGGCACCATAGACGGCATACAGAATCGCGGCCCGCAAGGCGTCCTCCCCGCCCGTCCGCAGCCCGTGAACGGTAACCAGCAACAGTCCGGCCACGGCCACGATGCTACAGCCGCCGAGATAGATCACGCCATGACGGCGGCGACGCACTCGCACCAAAAGCTCAGAAACGGCAGCCAGTATGAGAAACAGGCCAGCCAATGCCGTCCCGCTCTGCGCGCTGATGATGAGCTGTAGTATTCTCGCGCCGTAGGGGTCTGTGTCGGAGAAGGTGAGTTTGCCGGTCAATAGGTAGAATGTGGTGAGATAAGCCAATGCCGCGCAGGCGATAGCACCCGTGTGCAAGACTGGCAAACGCCAGCGGAATGCCGCAAATACCAAGGCCACGGTGTTCATCACGGCAACCGTAATCATCCAACCCGGTGCCGGCCAAGCCGCAGCCAAGGCCGCCAGCATGACCAGCATGCCGACCAAGGCAACGATCGTTCCGGCTAGGTGATAGGCCGCCAGTTCCTTATCTCGCCGGCTGCCGTGCATCACGGTCAATCCACCGGCCAGTATTGGCACGGCGGCCAGGGCAAACAGAACCGATAGTCGTTGGAGCACGATCACCACGTCGTGAGGCATGATAGCCTGGACCAACTCCAGCGGCGCGATGGCCCGGGCCACCAGTAGGCCGAGGGCCACGACGGTCGAGAAGGCCGTGATGCCCAGCAGCGTGAAGACATAACCGATCTGTGTGTCGGTGAGCAAATCGCCCCTCGCCTTCTGGGAAAACGACAGGGGGTGAGGGGGACCTAAAGGCCGACGGTCGAATCGGAAGAAGAGGTAGCAGCCGACCGAGCCGACAAAGAGAACCACGGGCAGTGCGCCTGCGCCAACCATCAACCAGGCGGATGAGTTGGTGCGGACCAGTTGGGCGGTCAGTAGCACCGCGATCGAGTCGCCCAGAACTGCCGCCACCGTCAACCATCGGCCGTCCGGCACGAGGATTCTGGCTGCCAGGCCCACCAGGTAGGTGAAGATTCCCAGCGAAACAAGCTCCGTGACCAGGGTCGGAAGCGTCCACTCCCCTTTCGCCATGCTCGCCATGGCGACAAAATTCAAGGGCACCAGGAGCGCGCCAATCACCAGCAATGCCCGGCTGGTCGATTCCAGCTTCCAACGATGATGGGCATACAGGCCGACGCCGAAGACGGCCGATGAAATCGACACGAAGATGAAACCTTCACGGCCAGCCCCCAGGGTTTCCCACAGGCTGACCACCAGCGCAACCGACGAGGAGACGAAGAGCAATCCACCAATCAATTCGCCCCAGCGAATATTCCGCTGTTCCATGAAGGTGGCCAACACCTCGGTCCAGGACCGCGACGGCAAAGCTGGCGGCTGCGGTTTCGCCGCGGACACCGGAGCGGCCGGCTCAAGATGTGGCACGACGTCCGTCGTCGCTTGCGGTTTAGCAATGACCTGCGGTTCTGCGTCCGTCGTCACTTGTGGTTTAGCGATGACCTGTGGTACGGCCGGCGCAACCACAGGCCGGCTTGGCACTACCTCTTCCACGATCACGGCAGCAAGAATCGGCTCGGCAGGCTTCTCCGCGACAGGATACAGCAATCCCTGACGATAGTCCTTCAATCGAACCAGCAGGCAATCTACCACCTTTGGTTCCAGCGTACCCTTCTGACGGAATCGCTGCAACTGGCGCCGGACCGCCTCCAGATCGCTCAACTCCCTGGCCGTGAGACTTGAGAGATCCTTGTTGCACCATTCACATCGATCGTGGCTGTTTGAAGTCACACGCCCACAGAAAGCGCACGTTTGGCTCGGTCGTTTGCGACCGCCGCCAAAGATGGCAGCCAGCAGTGCCCAGATCCCGTGGCCGACGAGCGTGACGATCGTCAGGGCGACAAATATCACAAACAGCACGATTGGCAGATCACGCATGATCCGAACCACCGAAGGTTAGGGATAACTTATCCACTTATTCGAGTGTTATACGTATCCGAATTCCCACCCTTTGCGAGGCTCGCGTTTCAGCAGGGCGTTGGCCTTGTCGCTGTTGGTGAACTTACCTTCCTGGAAATCGTAGCTGAGCTTCTCGCGGACACGCGAGGCAACATTGCCGATCAGCATGATCTCGGTAAGACGCGCGGAATAATCGAAGTCGGCCGATGAGCGGCGGCCCGTGCGGATAGCATTGAGGAAATCGGCCTCATGCCCTTTCACGCGAGGCAGGACAGCCTTAGGTCTGCCGACCTGCTGCATGAAGCTCTCCGGGAAGAGTCGCACGCCTTCCATCCACCAACCCGAGACGGCCGTGCCCTTCGTGCCGAAGTAGGCACTGGGATGCTTGGCAACGGCTGCTATGCGCTGGGGATCGACTGTCGGGGGCATCGGCTTGTCGTTGTATGTGCCTGAACTCCACCGCATGATGCACGGGACCATGTCGCCGCGCTTGGGGAACTTCCAAGAGATGCGAACGCCGTGTGGCCAGTTCGTTTCGCTCGGCTCATCGCCCTCGCACTCGACTTCGCACGAGGCGGCCTCGTAGAGCTTTAGTGCCCACACTGCGCCATCGGCGTTGTGGCAGAACCAGTCGCCCAACAAACCGGTGCCATAGTCGATCCATCCACGCCAGGTAGCCGGATGGATGCCGCTGCGGAACTCCCGGCTCTTGACCGGGCCTTGCCAGAGATCCCAGTCGAAGCCAGACGGTACGGCAATCGGCTGGCCGGGACCGCGCGAGCCGTAATCCATGTCATTGAAGGGTGGGCGCACGTGGGCCTCGGTCACGTCGCCGAGGCTCCCTTGCCAGATCCACTCGCACAGCAGACGCACATGCTCGCCGGAGTGGCCCTGATTGCCCATCTGCGTGGCGACTTTCTTCTCCTTGGCAAGCTCGCGCAGCTTGCGGGCCTCGTAGACATCGTGGCACAGCGGCTTCTCGCAGTAGA
>JANXQG010000032.1 GCA_025356915.1 Planctomycetota bacterium
TGATTAAGGTTTGCTCCACCCAGTGCCTGGTGGATCCCCAGGTCGATGGCCGAGTGGGTCAGCCATCCGGCGGCCGCTGCCCAGATTGAGATCATCAGCCATTGCATCACGGCACCGGGCGACCAGGGAAAGCCGAAACCACCCACGAAAAGCTGCCACTCCATTCTGGGACGGCGACGTTTCTTTTTCTGAGGCTCCTCGGTTTTCTCCAGCTCCTCGATATCGGCCGCCGTCAGTTTCCCCAGGGAACCTCGCGGCCTCCCGTCGTCCTCTTGCAGGTCGTATTCCTCATGCCGCCGAGGCTTGTGTGGCTTGGGCACCTCAACCTGGCCCTTGCAGAAGGGGCAAGTCATCGACCGCCCGGCCCGGTTTTCGCCGATTTCCAGTTGAGCGGCACAGTAAGGGCATTCAAAAAGAATCATGAGATCGCAACACCACCTGTTGTTCTGCATCTCGGACGATTTTGGAGGTGCAACCGTCCCTCTGAAACTTTATCTTTGCTCAACTCTTAGTCAAACTTCGGCAGCATGACGACATCGGCATCGTCCTCATCGGCCTTGGCTGGCTTTTTCTTGTCGATCTTGGGCGTACTCTCCGCTGCATCGGTCTCGTCGGTCTTGGCTAACTTATCGGCATTGCCTGGCTTTTTCTTGTCGCTCTTGGGCGTGCTGTCCCCTGCATCGCCCTCGTCGGTCTTGGCTAACTTATCGGCATTGCCTGCTGGGGCAGACTGTATGTCGGTCGGCTTGATCTCATAGCCGATCATGACTCCGTCAGCATGGAAGGCGGAAACAGGCAGTGCCAGATGCAGGAACTTCAGCTTCTTGCTGGTAGGGGCTTGGAATACGAGATACACCTTGATCCGCGTTTTTGTGATCGCTTTGACATCGCTCTCCTTATCGGCGACCTGCTCCAGCAAATCATAGCTCTTGTTCTGATCGTCCTTGAGCGAAACCTTCTTCTTCAGGCTGTCGTCCGCCCAGCTCGTAAACTCGACTTGCTTCACTTTGTCCGATTTGAGTTCCAAGGTCACCGGCACGATGAGTACGTAGGTCTCTTCGGTCTTAGCCCCTTCCGGCGGCGCGCCGCGAGTCGGCTTGAGAACATTGACTTCGACCTTGTCCACGAGTATCTTAATCCCTACGCTCTTCCAGCTCCCAGGCTCTTTCTCCTGGGCTGGCTTCTCCAATGCCGGCTTCTTGTCCACGGATTTATCTTCGGCCTTCTTGACGCTATCGCTATCGGCCGCTTTACCCATCGGATCCTTTTTTGCGGAATCCGAACTGGAGGGCTTACCGGAGTTGAAGAAGAACCAAGTAAGCACGATCAGTCCAAATGTCATGCCACTGCCAATGAGACAGAAGAGCATGATAGTCAACTTCTTCCGCTCATCCTTCTTCATCCCTTGTAGTCCCGCCTTGACCTTGCGGTGCGAGACCGTAACCGGTGCGGCCTCGATATTGAGAATATCGAGGTTCATCTGCACGTGGTGCTTGTGATGTCCTCCGGAAACTTCTTGAGGAACATTGGTGACGGGTGGCGTGGGGGCCTCGGTAGCGGTGGGCAGACCAGAGGGCGGCGCCGGCGGCTTCCTTGCTGCCTTGGGCAACGGTTTGGCGGTCGCTTGGGGCCGGGGCTTGCCCTGGGGCTGCGCAGTGCCGGCCGGGCCTTCAGGAAAGAGTCCTTTGATTCGTCCAGCCGGAACCCACGGTCCTTCGCTGCCGCGACGCACGAGGTGCTCCGGCTTGAGTTGTCCTTTGGCAACGATCGTCTTAAGCTGCTGGCCATTCAACGGGCCAACCTTTTTTTCACCAATTTTGCAGAACCAGTCAGCGGACATTCTCCAAACCTTACCCGCGGCAATCAACTCGCGGTCTGACGATGAAAACCTTACCCGCAGCAATCTGCTCGCGGTCTGACAATAAAAACTTAACCTGCGGCTATCTCTACTTTAATGGGAAGTGGAGACAATTGCCAGCGGGGGCAGCAGAAAAGCTGAAAAACTGCGTACGCTACGCGGGTCGCGAGAGGAGTTTCACGGCCTGCCCTAACGCTGAAACCGTGAAGGCCAGCGGATAGACCTTCTCGCAATACCAGAGTCGGGCCAAGTGCAGGCCGATGGCTGCCGTCTGGCGATGACGCGACTCCTGTACTGCCCGGACAAGCCATTGCAGCCCAGCCTCTAGTACTGGCTGCCGCCGCGGGTCGCCCGGCGAGGCAAGCAATGCCTCGACTGCCAGGGCTGTCTCTTCGACGCTCGATTGGCCGCGAGATTCGCCCTGCCCACCACCCCAGCCCCCGCCAGGGTCGGCGGCAGCCGTCAGCCACTCCAGGCCGCGCTGGGCTAGTGGACCATCGATTTGATCGAGATCGCGATAAGCCAAGAGCACCCGGGATGTGCCGTATATCGGGTTTTCCTCGCCGGGGAAGTTCGGATTGCCGAACCAGAGCGGTCGCCAACTTCCATCGGATCGCTGCTGCGCGGCGAGGTAATTCATGCCGCGACGTATGGCTCCGTCGATCGAACGATTCGCAATCCAATATTGCCACGCCCGTAGGGCACGCAGGGCATGAGCAGTCAGGTCGGCACCGCTGCCGCCAAGCAATTCACCTCGCGAACCCCGACAGTAGGTGGGCCAACCGCCATCGACGTTCTGCACGGCTAGGAGCCAGTTAATGCCTGCGGCGGCAGCGATTTCAATCCGAGGCCGATGGGCCCCCGCGCCAGACTTTAAAAGTACCGATAAGGCCAAAAGTGCTGCCGAGGTGTCGTCTACGTCGGGCAAGGAGCCTCGAGCGTCGTTACAGCCCCATCCACCCGGCGGAGTCTCGGTTAGCGGGTCCAATTCGCTTCGCTGGCAGCCCAACAGCCAATCGAGACAGCCCAGGGCACCCACGTCGCCGCTGGCCGCCGCCAAGGCATTGATGGAAAGTGTAGTGTTCCATACCGAAAGGCTCGTGTCGATCGACCAAGAAGCGTCGCCGCGAACGGTATCCAGCAAAAAGCTCAGGCCTCGGCGCGCTACGGGGTGATTGACCCGGCCGGTCGAAGCCAGCCCCATTACGGGAAAGCTGGTCCACGGCACGGATTCCATAAAACCACCGCTGGGTGGTTGTATTATCCCCAAAAGCTTAAGGCTGCGTCCGACGCTCAAGCGGCGCGTCAGCCAAGCTAGCGGATTACGTGGTCGGCGGTGGAAGAAGCGGGCGTGTCCGATACCAATTCGCACCGGGTCCGCGTAGCTGGCTGAGGCACCCAGAGGACGTTGCAAGGTCCGGGGTAGCCAAGCTAGCTCAAAAGCCATCGCTGGCACATCGTGCCAGGCGGTCAGCCCAGCCAGAGCAGAGTTGCCGAGGATGGCCGCCAACATCGTCGGATCGCCGCCGTACTGCCGCCGCAACCCAGCCTGCCCATCGCGATCATCAAAGTACCGCTGCGCCCGTGCAAGCGAATCGGCATAGCGGTGAGATTGGGCGGCCAGATGTATAGCTGCGCGGACGAGCATCGTCGCAGCAAGGTTTGAAGGGCTTGAACGGGTATCGCCCCAGCCGCCGTCAACGTTCTGCCCTGCCACGAGCCAATCGACGGAGCGGCAGGCTAGTTGCTGATAGGCCTCGCGGCGGGATTCTTCCTTCACCGCCCGGGCAACAATGCACAGTGCGCTGGCTGCGCTGGCCGTGGCGAACGCAGAGCTTGAAAGCTCGCCTACCCAATGGCCTGTGGGTTCCCTCAGGGCCAGCAATTCGCGGCGGACAGTCTGGAAAGCGGAAAGCAATGGGTGAAAATCGATCATGGGCATATTCTATCGGGGGGGAAGGACAGTGGCAAGATGGCGAGAGCGGGCTGCAAGAGAACTGCAAAGTCTTTTTTTGAACCGCATGGGGGCCTCTTCGGAAGAAGGCCCTGTTCTAGCGATGTTGGATCACACCTGGCCAGTCCCGACTGCCATGTTGCACGGCAATCACGGCAATTCGGTTCGCCTCGACACGATAGAAGACAATATAAGGAAATCGCCGAACGCATGCCGCTCGAATGTCGTGATGAACGAATCCGTGGAGGTCGGGGTTATTCTCGATCCGTACGACTTGCTGACGAACCGCCGACATGAATCGGCCGCCTAACCCAACTTGTTGTTCCTCGTAATAGTCGTGGGCCAACACAAGATCCTTGAGAGCATCCGCGAGGAATACCGCCGGGAACCGACTCATTGCGAACGCCTCACGCGATCCTCGACTTGTTCCCACGTCAAAACATTTGTCGGGTCGGCCTCGTAAGCCGCCAGCCGCCGGTCGAGTTCGTCCTTTTGACGGTCGCTCAGTTCTGGCTTCCAGCCAGTCTCGGCGAGTTGGTCCCAAACTTGTTGAACGAATACGATCTGGTCGACCGCAGGCCACTCGCGAACGGCATTCAAGGCAGTTGACATGTCCATGAAAACATCACCGGTGCGTAAGTGAAGAAGACAACCTACCTACAGTCTATCATGGAAGGCAATGCCGGAAAAGCGATGCCCTGACGTATCTAGTATTGTGTCCCCCGATTCGGGCCCGCGTTGGGGCCAAGTATCGCAGCCCCGGCCCGGCGTGGCGGACGCCGGTTGCCCGCGCCTGGGCAGCGAGGGCGGTGATGTTGCCAAACGCGGCGAGCGCGACGATTTCGATCTGCCCGGGCAATTCGCGGGCGACCTTGAGGGTGGAGGTGCCGATGGAACCGGTGGACCCTAACAACACGACGCGGCGTTTGCGGAGAGCGGTCATGCGGCGGGAAGCAG
>JANXQG010000052.1 GCA_025356915.1 Planctomycetota bacterium
GCTGATAACCACGACCAGCGGCCCGTTCCAATCGATATCCGGATCGGGATCGAAGTAGGGGGTCACCCGACTGTCGGCATCCTTGACCTGAACCACAGGCCCGTCGTTGATGAACAAGCCGGTGAGGTTGATCGCTTCGGTCAGCGAACCACCACCATTGGTGCGGAGGTCCAGAACCACGGCATCGACACCCTTCTGGTTGAAGTCTTGCAGAATGCGGCGAACATCGCGAGTCGTACTCTTATACTCGATCTTACCCTGGCGGGCACCGTCCATGTCCATGTAGAAACTGGGGAGGTTGATCACTCCCACCTTATAGGGCTTACCGTCGCCACGATGGCCTGTGTCGAATATCTCACCTCGGGCCTCGCTATCTTTCAACTCAATGGTCGCTCGGGTGATCTTGATCTCATGCGGCTTGGGATCCTTGACCGAAGTGAGCTGTAGGCGGACCACCGTCTTGGGCTTGCCGCGGATCATCTTCACCACATCGTTAAGTTTCATGTCGACGACGTCAATCAGCTCGCCGGTTTCGCCCTCGCCGACGGCAATGATTTTGTCGTCGACCTTCAGGTGGCCTTCTTTTTCGGCGGCCCCGCCCGGAATGATCTTCTTGACGACCGTGTAACCGTCAATGCCTTGCAGCGAGGCCCCGATGCCTTCAAGCTTCAACTGCATCATGATCTTGAAATTTTCCACCGACGATGGCGACATGTAGGTGGTGTGCGGATCGAAAGCCATCGTCAGGCTGGTGAGGAACATCTCCAGAAGCTCTTCGGCGTCAGTCTGCCGCATCCGCTTGGCGAAGCTGTGATAGCGTTTCTCCAGACGCTGCTCCGGCGTTTTGCCTTCGCTCTTGTCGGTCTTGCTGTCGGCCTTCTCAGCTTTCAGCAGTAGCAAATCGTACTTGATCCGCTTCCGCCAGCGATCGTAAGCCTCCTCGGGCGTTTTGGCATAGGTAGCCGCGTCCTTGTCGGTCACAAGCTCCTCATCGACGGTGAAATCCTGGTGGCTGACCAGGATCCGGTCGATCATCTTCACGCGTTCGTCAATCCGATCCAGGAACGTGTTGTAGACGAGGTAAGCGAAGTTGATATCGCCCTGCTGAGCCAAATCGGCAAGACGATCTTTGTACTTCGCAAAGATGTCGTAGTCGCTTTGGTAGAAATACATCTTCATCGGATCGAGGCTCTGCAAGAAGGTCTTCATGCAGCGATTCGACATCTCGGCGTCCAACGGGTGGCGGAGTAGATGCTCGTGCTTCAGCAATGAGGTGACAGCCAAGGCAACGTGACGGTCATTTGCGCTTGGCTTGGTAAGCTGCGCAGCTTGCAACGTCAAGCAAGCGGACACGAGCAGAAGAAGAGACGTAACGCCGGCGATGCACTGGCGACCAACCGATCGGGACAACAAAGTCATTCCTGGAACCTCGAAAATGGGTTTTAGTTTGTGCGGATTGAAATGAAACCAACCGTAACAATGGGGGAAGGTTCGATGGTTTCTAGCCGCTGACAGTATAAGACTGTAATCTGTTCATGTTATCGCGGATGCAACGGATAAACAAGGTGAAAGTGCTGGAAAAGGATCTACGGCGGATTTTTCATAACCTGTAGGGTGCGTGGAGCGAACCTCCAGGGAAATGGTGGGTTGCGCACGGAATCCAACGAACGGCAACATTTCATTCTGGTTTAGACCGGTTCGCGCAACGCACCATTGCGATTGTGTTTCCGTGCTCCACCCATCCTACAATTCTGTTTCCGGTCGCCACCCTCTCCTGTTGCCATGGATCCAAAGTCCCCAAAATACCCTGCTTTACGCACCGAACCATTCTATCATCAAAAACTTCACTTTAAGTAGATTTGCACGAGTTTGCGGGTTGAGTAGACGATAAGGATTGCAGTGACTTTTCCTGTCGGGAAATCGCGATTGATTTTAATGCGATCCAACGACTTAAATTACCTCTTTTAATAAGGGTATCGCTGTGAACAGGCAACAGCTATCTCTCGTCGTGGTTCTGGGACTAATCAGCTCCATCCCCGCATTCGCTGCGGGCCCCTCTGGGCAGGGAGGCGGATGGCGAACTTCTTCCGAGGAGACCGCCAGCTCGACCCTGAGTGGAAAGCTATACCGTAATTCTGCCGACTCCAGTGGGTCGGCCCCCTACGTTATCCTCGATCGCTGGAGCGTGGTTCGTGGCTACGTGGCCGCAGCGCAGGGTGTCGAGTTGGAATCCTGCGTAGGCCAGCAGGTCAGCTTGCAGGGCACGATCAAAACATTACCCGGCGGCGATATGCCTTACATGAGCTGTCAGCGGGTTCTTAGCGGCAACGGGGAGACGACTCGCACCCGTGCCCAGCAGACCTCGCCCCCGATTGTACAGGGTCAGCCGCCTCGGGAGATTGAGCCGGAGCTTGAAATGCCCACACAGAACGACATGGCGGCCGATCCGGCACCTCGAACTGCGGCGTTGCCATTGCGCGAGGTCGTACTCGAATCTCGGACGCACCAGGCGGCTGACGATTCCCAGGACCATCGCAACGTGCCGACGGCACGTCGTGCGGATCCTCGTCGTTCGCGCCGTCCGGCCGTGCAATCGACCAATTATCAAGAAATCCTTCCCGCGCCCGTTCCGGCGGGTGAAGTTCACCGATCTCCGATGTCTACCAATCCGGCACTCGATCCCACTCCGATGGAAGAAGGCTCCATGGTCTCCGAAGGCTCGATCATCGGCCACGACAATGTCGGCTTCGATTCGTGCGGTGAAGGTTCCTGCGATAACTCTTACGACGAGATTTCAGGACCTGGCTGGGGACCGCGGCGACCGCTGTTCTGCTGGGGTCCGACGGGTATCTGGGTCAAGGCCGACTACATGCAGTGGTGGAATCGCGGCATGCACGTACCGGCCTTGGCTACCACGGCACCCTTGAACACTCCGCCTCCAGGCACTGGTCAGAACATTGGCTACATTGGCGAGAATGGAACCCAGGTGCTATTCGGCGACGAGGATATTAACAAGAAATCGCAGAGCGGCGGCCGCATTCAGGCTGGGCTGTGGCTCAACCCCTGCATGACCTTCGGTTTCGAGGGCGAATTCTTCGCTCTGGCCGACGAGACCACTAACTTTCGCCTATGGTCTGACGGCAATCCGATCATCTCTCGACCGTTCTACGACATTGGCCGCACCACGCCTATCGAGAACGCCGAGATCGTTGCCTTTCCACGCCCCTACCCTAACAGTTTCGACGGCGCGATCGAAATCAACGCGATCACCCGCTTCCGCGGTGCCGGGGCGCACTTCCTCTTGACCACTTGCCGCCAGGAAGGCTGCTGGACCGACGAGTGCGGTTCTTGCACGACCTACCACGACCGCTACCGTGCAGACTTTGTCGCTGGCTATCGGTACTTGAACCTGGAGGATCAACTCGGCATCACGGAGAACCTCACGAGCACGCAATCCCCGGCGCAGGATGCCGAGTATCCGTTAAACACCCCAGGGCGCACGTCCTTCCTGGTCCACGATCAGTTCAACACACAGAACTCGTTCAACGGTGCCGATCTCGGCATGAAGTTTGAATTTCAGCGAAACCGCTGGTCTTTGAATATATTCCCTCGCATCGCCTTAGGCTCGACGCACTCAACGGTCGATATCAAAGGCTCTACTCGCGTCACCGATCCGGATGGGGTTGAAAGATGGCCCCTACAGGGCAACGATACGGCGACCCAGCCTACGCAGAACGGCGGTCTCCTGGCCCAGCCCGGAACGAACATCGGCCACTACTCCAAGGACAACTTCACCGTCGTGCCCGAACTCGATTTGAACCTTGGCTTCCAGTTCACCAAACACACTCGAGTGGTCCTCGGCTACAACGCCCTGTATTGGAGCAAAGTAGTTCGGGCAGGGGAGCAGATCGATCGAACCGTGAACC
>JANXQG010000127.1 GCA_025356915.1 Planctomycetota bacterium
CCCGGCCGGTAGTGGCAAACTACTACACGCCGGTTTATCGTCCCGTGGTCGCGGGTTACGCGCCGACCTACGTGGCCAATCCAGCCACTTGTGAAGTACCCGTGGCCCGGCCGGTCGTCTCGGCGGCTCCCTCCGGCCCGAAGGTTTGGGTTCACGAGAAGGTCTACGTGCAAGGCCAGCCGCTGCGGAACCTGCTAACCGCCATTACCCCCTGAGTAAATTACATCTCACCCCAGACGACGCCTTGCGGACCCTGTTCAGCACGGCCGATCTGGTAGGTCTCGATGCCGGCCTGCGCGAGCTGATCGCAAATGCTGTCAGCGAAGAAATTGCTCACCACGAGCACCATGCCGATGCCCATGTTGAAGACTTGATCCATCTCGGCCTGTTCGACCCCGCCAAGTCGCTGCAGCCAGGTGAAGACCGGCGGCAGGGGCCAGCAGCGACGGTCGATAACGATCCGCACGCCTGGCGGAATCACTCGGGCGAGATTCTCGTGCAGCCCACCGCCGGTGATGTGGGCGATGGCATGCACGACTTTTTTGACGCGATAGTGCGTCAATACCTGCCGAATCGGCCGGACGTAGATCCGCGTGGGCGTGAGCAAGGCGTCACCGACGGTCGTGCCAAGTTCCACGACGTGATCCGTGACCTTGTGCCCGCCAACTTCAAAGGCAATTTTACGGGCCAAGCTGTAGCCATTGGAATGTAGGCCGCTGGAAGCAAGACCGAGTACGACGTCGCCGGGCGTTACCGCGGTGCCGTCGATGATTTGGCTTCGCGAGGCCACGCCAACGCAGAAGCCAGCCAAGTCGTAGTCGCCGGGAGCGTAGAGGTCGGGCAGGATGGCCGTCTCGCCGCCCAAGAGGGCGCAGTCGGCCTGGATGCAGCCGTCGCTCACCCCTTGAACGAGATCTTCGAGCAAGCCGGGGTCGTCCTTCGGCATGGCCACGTAGTCGAGGAAGAAAAGCGGTTCGGCCCCGCAACAGAGTGCGTCGTTGACACTCATGGCCACCAGATCGATGCCGACGGTTTTGTGATTACCGACTGCGCAGGCGACCTTGAGCTTAGTGCCGACGCCGTCGGAACAGGAGACCAACACCGGATCTTCGTAGTTGCGGGCGAAGAGCCGGTTCGCGAAGTCGAGGCGGAAGAGGCCGGCGAACCCATCTTTGAGAGGGAGAACGCGCGGGCTGGAGGTTCTGCCTAGCAATTTCGGCAGCTTCGCCATCGACTGACGGTAGATGTCCAGGTCGACGCCAGCATCTTTATACGTGACTTTCGCCATGATGTTTCTTCGATCCCCTGTTTTTTTACCTTCCGCAGTATAATCGCAAGTGCAGCGGGTGGCAAAGGGGTGCTGGCAAAGGGGTGCTTGACAGAAGCGGAAAATGTGGAGAGGATAGGTGAGAGTTCCTGCCTTGCCGCAAACCTACCTCGCGGCTAGACGATTTTACTTCGGAGAATGTTCGGCCGCAGCCGCGTGGCGCGAGCCGGTTATTGAATTTCCCTATTTTTGCTTCTTGGAGAGTCGCATGAGACGTTTACAAGTATCGCTCGGATTGGTAATGGCCGTTTTCCTTTTAGGTACTCTGCTCGTGGCGACACCGACGTCGACCTTTGCGAGCGACGACGCCCCTGCGCCAAAAATCTCAACATTTGCGTCCGCCGACGATCTAACCGCAGAGGTGAAAATCCTGGTTGCCGATCTGGAAAAGGCGGTCGTCGACGAAGAGGAATACAAGAGCCAGGTCGAGGGCCGATTCATCCGCGACGGCAACACGATCACGCTGATCGCCATTGCCTTGGGCTTGCACGATCAGGATAGTCCCATCAAGCCATACGCCAAGGCGATTGCCGCCGCCGCACGAAAATTGGCCCAAACAAAAGACTTCGCCACGACGAAGCAGGCCATCGAAGACCTGAAAACGGCCATTGATGGCCAAGGCACCGGCACTGGCGAGTTGAAGTGGGGTAAAGTGTCAAAGCTCCCCGGTTTGATGAAGGATGAAGTACCAAATATCAACAACAAGCTGAAAAATAGCCTCCGCCGCTTCAAGAAGCGATCCAGCGAGGTTGCGGCCAATGCCGCTACGATGGCTTTGATTGCGGAAAACGCCAATCTCTATGTGGCCGATACAAAAAAGCCTGGCGAGGGCCAGAAGTGGACCGAATTCGATGGTCAGATGAGGGCTGCTGCCGTTGATCTTGCTGCCAAGGCCCATGCCGTCGATGAAGCCGGCGCGAAGACCGCAATGGACAATCTGGAAAAGTCGTGCCACGATTGCCATGCAGTGTTCAATCCGGAAAAAAAGTAGAAATCTGCCACTCGTCGCGTAGCGACCAGGAGCAGGACGTCAAATAAATCAGCCCCAGAAAATCGCTGGAAAAGGGGAGAGGGGAGTTTCCGGACACACTCCTAAGAATTTGCGGTTAATTCGCTGCAAACCCTACCTCCTTGGAATGTCCTCGGCGATAGTTCGTGCGGTGCCGTTTCTTGCACTTTTGTTGCAATCGCCTTTTTCGCCAGATATACCAGATATGCACCCTGCTATCGCAACCTAATCAATTTCTTCGGCAACCGATGATTCGCTTTGGCTCCCACTTGAAACGTCTACTGGGTAAACTAGCGGTAAGCGAAGGAGTGACACTATAACTTGCGATTTTCATCTTTCAACTGGTGCAAGTCCGAAGTAGTGGGGATATCGGCGGGTTGTCAGGCGCGATGCCCGGCACCAGCCGCCCACCCACCTCCCATGACTCGGCTATCGGTGAAAAGATATGTCGCTCGATATCAATTCGTGCTATGCTTCGGATGTTGCGTTTTACACAGGTTACACCCTTGAGTCTCCGACCATGTCGCAGCGGCAAGCGGCACTAAAGTTCACGCACCCCCTTCCTTATGGTGCTATTATTCACAGCGGAGGGGTTCAGTTCGCCGTTTTCAGTCGCAGTGCAACCGCCATGCGTGTTTTGCTCTACGATAGCGTGGACGATCCCGAGCCGATGGACATTATCGAATTTGATCCCGATCTTAACCGCTGGGGTCACATTTGGAGCGTGTTTGTTCCGGGAACCGCCGCAGGACAGCTTTATCACTTCCAGGCTGACGGTCCTCATGAACCGCAGCGGGGATACCGTTTCGACCCTCAGGCTCGATTGATCGACCCATATTGCAAGGCATTGGCCGGAGATTTTCTGCCAGCCGAGGGTGGCATCCTGCGGCCGCCTAAATGCGTGGTGACCAGCGACGAGTTCGATTGGCAGGGTGATCGTCACCTTCGCCGCAACTTGTCGGAGACAATCATCTACGAGACCCACGTCCGCGGCTTCACGCAGTCGCCTTGCAGCAAAGTCGAAAACCCAGGCACGTACAAGGGGATCATCGAGAAGATTCCCTATTTGAAGTCGCTTGGCATCACGGCGATCGAACTGATGCCGGTGCATGAGTTCCCCATCCTCGATTGCTTTGGCAACCGACCGCCCCGGCCGAATTACTGGGGCTACGACCCGCTTTGCTTCTTCGCACCACACCGCGGATATACCGTGAGCAAGGAACCGGGTGCCCAGGTCCGCGAGTTCAAAGAGATGGTTCGAGCATTGCACGCGGCGGGCATCGAGGTGATTCTGGACGTTGTTTTTAACCATACGGCCGAAGGTAACGAGTGCGGCCCGACGCTGAGCCTCAAGGGGTTGGAAAACCGCGTCTACTATATGTTGGAGAACGGCGGCCAGCATTATCGCAACTACACCGGTTGCGGTAACACGCTCAACGGCAATCATCCGATCGTTCGTGAGATGATCTTCGATTGTCTGCGGCATTGGGTGCATAATTACCACATCGACGGGTTCCGTTTTGATTTGGCCTCGATCTTGAGCCGCGACCGAGATGGCAACCTCGTGCCCAATCCGCCGGTGGTGGAGACGATCAGCGAGGATCCGCAATTGGCCGACACGAAGATTATCGCCGAGGCCTGGGACGCGGCTGGAGCTTACCAGGTGGGCACCTTCGGCAGCCTCCGCTGGGCCGAGTGGAACGGTCGCTATCGCGACGACGTGCGGCGGTTCTGGCGGGGCGATCCGCACATGATCGGGCCGATGGCCACTCGTTTGGCAGGATCGAGCGATCTGTATCAGGCCAACGGCCGACGGCCCTATCACAGCATCAACTTCATCACGTCGCACGACGGCTTTCCCCTCAACGACTTGGTGAGCTACAATTGGAAGCACAACGAGACTAACGGCGAAGGCAACCGCGACGGCGACAACAACAACTACGGCTACAACTACGGGCAAGAAGGGCTAACAACGCGGCGCGCAATTGAGACCCTGCGCATTCGCCAGATCAAGAACATGATGGCCACGAACCTGCTCAGCCAGGGCGTGCCGATGATCCTCTTCGGCGACGAGTGTCGGCGGACGCAGCAAGGCAACAACAATGCCTACTGCCAGGACAACGCGATTTCGTGGTTCGATTGGAGATTGGTGCAGCGGAACGACATGCTTATACGTTTTGTTCAGGCATTGATCGCCTTCCGCCGCCGCGAGCCAACGACGCGCCGGACCGACTTCCTCACAGGTCAGCCGGCCCAACCGGGAGGTCTGCCTGACGTAAGCTGGTACAATCCTTCGGGCGGTGTGGTGGATTGGTCGCACGGCGGTAACAGCCTGATATGCGTTTTGGGGGCCGTGCCGCGTAGGGAATTGAAGGAGTTGCCCAACCACCACTTGCTGATCATGCTGCACAGCGGCGGGGTGCAGCAGAAGTTCGTCTTTCCCAAGGTCGTGCGATCATACAACTGGTGGCAATTCATCAACACCGGCGCGCCTTCGCCAAAGGATATTTATCCCGATTTGGATGGGCCGGCTCCGGCGGTCGATTGGACGATGGAATTAGAGAGCCGATCCCTAGTCTGCTACATTTCTCTCGACGAACAATGACCCCTCTTCCCACACCGTTCGATAAGCCCCCAGGCTTTCGCAGTATTCCAAAAGCCGCGTGTAGAATGGATGTCCGCCAAGCGTGGCACTATCGCCAACGATGAGCAGCTTCCTCCGAGCACGGGTCATGGCGACATTCATCCGGCGGTGGTCGGCCAGGAAGCCGATCTCGCCTTTGGGGTTGCTGCGCACGAGTGAAATCACCACGGCCTCCTTTTCCCTGCCCTGAAAGCCGTCAACGCTGTCGATCTCCAGGCCCGAC
Organism: Planctomycetota bacterium; assembly: GCA_025356915.1. Lineage (GTDB taxonomy): Bacteria > Planctomycetota > Planctomycetia > Pirellulales > Thermoguttaceae > JANXQG01. The sequence continues at coordinate 5,204 of JANXQG010000127.1, forward strand.
ACGTTCAACTGCTCGCGGAGCAGGCGAACTTGGGCACCATAAGGCGAAATCACGGCGATGTCGCTGGCCGCAATGCCGGCATCAAGCAGCTCCCCCACCTTGCGAGCCACCAGTTCAGCTTCCTGGCGGTTCATCCGACTCTCGCCATCCGGCTCCAATTCCTCATCGTAGCCCGCTCCGGCAGTGTCGATGAACTCGAACGGCCACTCCGTAATCTGGGATGCTGTTACGTTGGGCAGGTCGCAGAGAAGATGCTCGCGGACCGAGGCATGGGCCTCCAACTGCCCGTCGTAAAGTTCCCGCGACGAAAAATCCATGATCGCCTGGTTCATCCGATACTGAACGGTTAGCCGCCGCGTAATACAGGTTCCGTAATGATTTACCAGACGCTCGAAGAGACTCGTGCCGAAACCCTCGGCCGCCGCGTCCTGACTGACGACGGTCGGCGGAAGTTGGCAATGATCGCCAGCCAGCACGAGACGATCGCCGCGGAGCAGCGGAATCCAACAGCCCGGTTCGGTACTTTGGCAGGCCTCGTCGATCACGACGAGATCAAAACGCCGCGGGCCTAGCAGTTGGCTGTCGATGCCGGTGGTCGTGGCGCAGATCACGGAAGCTGAATCGAGAATACTTTCGGCGGCTTGCAGTTCCATCTTCCGCGCGTCGGCTAGCAGTGAACGGGCATCGTCCCGAAGCTGCTTCCGCTCGCCTGGCATCGGCGCGGTCCGCCGATGACGGCTGGCCTCGCGAAAGAGGCGCATCGCCTGCTTGACCAGTTTGTGCGCCAACCGCACGTCGCGATGCCCTTCCACGAGAAGATCGAGCGTATGTTCGCGCAATTCAGGCAACACGCGGGCCGGATGTCCCACCCGCACAACCCGCTCGCGAAAGCCCAGTAGTCGTTCAAAAATGTTATCGACTGCCAGGTTACTCGGGGCGCAGGCCAGCACCTTGCGGCCGCGACGGATCGCTTGGCGAATGACTTCCACAACGGCCGTCGTTTTGCCCGTACCGGGTGGGCCATGGATCAGCCCCACATCGCGGGCCGACATAGCAAACTGCACGGCATCGACTTGCGTCTCGTTGAGCGAACGGTCGAGTGCGCCCACGGCCTGATCGACGCCAAACTCGGGCTGTCGTTGGCCGACAAGCACGTCGCGAAGGATCGCCGCGCGGTCGCCGCGGAGTACGCGGGCCAGCTCCAAAGCGGTCCGTTGCCGTTGCGTGGCCACTTCGTCAAAAGCAAGGTCAATTCGCCACGTGTCGTGCTCGCCTAGTTCGTCCGGTAGGCCATCGATCGCAACGAAGATCGAGGTCTCACTACGTTCACAGACGACGCCCCGATAGGAAAGCTCAGTGCGATCCTTGTGCGGCGAAAGCACCACGGGGCTGCCGACGTCCAGGCGGGTCCAGCGGAGCGGCCCGCGAGTGCGGCGAGTGAGCTGCACGATCAACCGCCCGCCCAGACCAGCATTTTCATCCAAGACTACCAGGTCGATCAGGCTGTTGCCGGTCTTCTCAGCCTCGACGGGCGAGAGTTTTTTGGCCTGCTGGGCAACACGTTGCGCCTCGGCATTGCTTTCCAGCTCTAAAAGCCGACTCAGGCGGGCAAAATGGTCCTCCGGTCCAGAAGTGGTGCAACGATCCGCCGCGATGTGTACGCGTACGCGACGATCGCCGAACATCTGGCCGTCCAGGGCCTTTGGCAGCCGGGCCTCCCATCCGTCGGGCACTTCGATGACTGCGGCCGGGCCGCGAAATTCGATCCGGCCAACCCGCTTTCGATCGAGACCGCCGACGCGATCGAGGAAGTCTAATACATCGAGCTTGCTGACTCGACGGGGCAGGGGGGCAATGTGCAGAAGTGGCATAAATGACTTTTCTTGGTTCTAATCTTTCTGCTCTTCTTCTCCCCACGTTTTTTTCCACCCTACTTTGGCGGCGGTGGCGGCTTCCGCACGCTACTCCACGGATTGGCCGTCGGGGCAAACACCTTGTCGGCGGAACTCGGAATTGGGGGCGGTGGAGGCGGGGTTGGCAGTTGCGAAGCCTCGCTCACAGGAACCGTTGGCGCCTCCCCGCCGCAGTGCCGCCGTTCGTTGAATCGCACGAGGTTCGTACCCAGGCGAAGGATGTCGCCATCTTTCAAAGGCGTCGGCCCGGCTACCGGTTGACTGTTCAAACGCGTGCCCAACTTCGTGTGATTGTCTTCAACAGAATAGCTGCCGTCAGGCATTCGGCGAATGATCAGGTACTCCGCCTCCAGGTCTTTGTTCGCCGGGCCAAGGAAGGGAAGGGGCAGGTGATCGCCACGACCCAGGATGGTGACCAACTGCGTGAGGTTCAACTGCCGGCCCGTGCGATAGCCGTCAACCACGGTGAGCCAAGCGACGCGAAAGACGACGTGTGCGAGTCCAATGGCAGCGCCAATCAAAAGCCCCAACACGAGAAAAGCCGCAGCTCGGCTCGACCGGCCCGAGGCCGTCAGTTCGAGGTTGTATATCCAGTCGAAGAGCAGTCCGCCGATCAGTCCGCCGATTGCGCCGCCGATCAGCCCATTGCGGATCTTGTGGAAGGATCGATCGTAAACGCCCTCGACCACACCGACTCCCAGGCCGAGAACCATCCAGCCGATTGCACGGGGGAGGCCGCAGTAAAACATCACCCCGCCGACCATCCCGCCCGCGACACCGCCAATGCAACCGCCTAAAAGCCCCGGCAGGGCGCGGCGGGCAAGCTGCCGCCAACGGCCGTTGGCCATGCCGCCCAGCACATTCAGCCCCAAGCCGATCGCAGCCCCGGTAGTTCCTGAGGTAACCGCGATAACAAGGAATCCGAGTAGCACCACGACCGTGGTCGAAGTCGTTGCCGAATCGACGGCCGCAAAGGATCGCGCAATTTCGGAAACGCCCCAGCCCAGGAAGGCGGCCCAGGCGGAGATCATTGCGCTATAGTAAACGAGTCGAAGCAGAGACATGACACTCTCAGCGGGCGGATTCCGGATAGACTTTCGCGAGTTCGCTCTGGTAGCGATAATAAACTTCGAGGGTCAACACGGCCAGGGCCGTACTGTAGACCCGGCCACCCTCGGGGCTCCAGCGGCCTAGCGGATCCCAACTGCCGCGTCGGCAGCCTTCGTCTTCATCACACTGGTGATCGACGAGCGTATCGCGAACGACGTTGTTCCATCGCTTCCACGTCTGTCCACCCGCCTGGAACATGGCCAGGGTTCCATTATAGAACGTATAGAAGTCGCCCGGCGATGCCGCAAATCGCTTCTTCTTCGGCTGCTTGCGGCCATGCTTGAATGATGATTCCGCCTCGCTAGCCAAGTACTTGGCCCCGCCGACAATCAGCGGCGAGTCGGGCTGTTCGAGGATGAATTGATGCACCAACATGCCGATCGCAGTTGGGGCGTCGCTCGGCAGGTTGTGGCCCGGCTGGTAGAACGTCCGGCCCGAGGCTTTGTCTTCGCATCTCTTGAAGAAGCCTTCCATCCGGGTAATGCACTCTTCGTTGACTTCAGTGACCCCGGCCCTGCGGGCGGCCTTCAAGGCCAGAACCTGCCAGCCGGAGACGGAAACATCGCTTGGCCCGTCGCGATCTTCGGTGTATCGCCAGCCGCCGTCTTGATGCTGGGTATAGTGGATGAACTTCACGGCATTCTGAGTCGCCTGGCCATAGCGGTCATCTGGCTCGCGCTGGAGCGACGCGGACATTTCGCAAGCATCGGCCAGGGCGAATGCGGCAATGCCGTGCTCGTACATATTGCATATACCCGTGCCATGATCGCGGTCGAGCAAACATCCATCAGGCCGCTGGTGAGCCGCCAGCCAATCGAGCCCATGGCGGACACATTCGGAATACTCGGAGTTGTTGAAATCGTAGTGACCACCGGCCTGGAAGGCCAGCACGGCCAGTCCGGTCAATGCGACGCGGTGTTCGCTGCCGCCGGCGGGGCAGGCGTCGCCTTTCTTGCAGCGGCCATCGGGCCTGGCGTGCAGCGAGTCAGGCCCCCAGTGGCCGTCAACGGACTGGTGCCGGGCAAGCCAATCCAGTCCGCGGCGCACGGCCGCTTCCGATTCTGCGGTTCCACCATAGGCCCCGATCCACTCCTGCCGTTGCGGGTTCTGGCGCAATTCGGCAATCGGCACATGCAACGGATCGAAGAGGAACCGCGCAAAGCTTGCATTGTGGGCGTACAGCGCATCTCGGCCGGGCGAGCGAAGATCGGTAACGAAAACGATTCCCAACGTCAGCAAGAGCAGCAGGGCGATGCTGGCGTCGGTCAAATGTTGCAGACGCCGCTGCCGGCGGTGATCCGTCTCGTCCGACGGGCCGCCCACCGGCACGACCGGCGGTAGACTCGATTGGGGAAAGGACATGGAAATCAACTCCTGCGACGGTTTACTCTTTTCCATCATTCTTCATTGTGCAGAGTCTGGGGGATTTTGCAAGCACTTTTTCAAAATAGTTTGAAGGAGTATCCGGTTTACTCAGGTTCTACAGGCCTTTGGAGTGCGGTGGCTTGCCAGCCTTTTTCTTGGGCGTATAGATTTCCTATCATTTGTCATCCATTTACACCGAATAAGTCAGGCTGGAAAGCCTGACGTACTCTAAAAAACGCGGGCCACCCGTAGGTCAGGTTTTTCAGCCTGACGATACACCACGGGTGGCCCGTTTGCGTTTCGACCCGACCACGCCTTTCGACGAGCTACTCGCCGCGGTCGGGACTCATTAGCTTCTCCTTGTCAGAAGGATAATTTGCATGTATAATCTCCTTCTGGGAGGGATAAATGAGAGACTTGATTCGACAGAAGATCGTGGATGCGCTGGCGACACCCGTACCCGGTTTCACGCGGCGGACGGTGCGCTTGCCGGGTGTACCCGGCAAGGCGGTGGCGGTGATCGGACCTCGCCGCGCGGGGAAGACCACTTTCCTATGGCAAATGCTGGCGGACCGACTGGAGTCCGGTGTGCCGCGGGAAGGCTTGCTGTACTTCAGCTTTGAGGATGAGCGGCTAGCGGAGATGGCGGTGGGCCAGCTCCAATGGGTCGTGGAGGAATACTACGCACTCTATCCGGAGTGGCGGGACCGGCACCAGGCCGTGTTTTTCTTGGATGAAATCCAGGTGGTGCCGGGCTGGGAAGGATTTGTCCGCCGCGTGTTGGACACCGAGCGAGTGGAGATGTTTCTCTCCGGCTCTTCGGCGCGGCTGTTGAGCCGGGAGGTGGCCACGCAGATGCGTGGCCGCGCGATGGAGACGCTCGTGCTGCCTTTCAGCTTTCGCGAGTACCTGCGTCACGCGGGAGCGGAGCCGGCGAAGCCGCCCAATCGATGGACCAAGGCGATCCGGTCCGCCCTGGAAAAGCGGCTGCGCGAATATCTAGTGTCGGGCGGCTTTCCCGAGGCCCAAGGACTGACGGCCCCCGACCGCCTGGAGTTGCTGCGCGGCTACATCGACACGGCCTTGTTTCGCGACGTGGTGGAGCGGCATGCGGTCTCCAATCTCGTGGCACTCCGATGGATGGTGCGGCATTTGCTGGGAAATGCCGCCGGTACGTTCAGTGTGCAGAAGTTTTACGGAGACCTGCGGTTGCAGGGCATTCCTGTCGCCAAAGACACATTGCACGCCTATGTCGGCTACCTGGAGGACGCCTTTGTCATCCGCACACTGCCAATCGCCGCCGATTCGGAGCGCCGCCGCATGGTGAATCCCCGCAAGGTCTACCCTGTTGATCCGGGCCTGATCCCGGTTTTCGACCGTGCGGGTCGTGCCAACGAAGGCCACGCATTGGAGACCGTCGCGGCGCTGGAACTGGAGCGGCGCGGCGCAGAGGTAGCCTATGTGCGCACGCGAGAAGGCTTTGAAGTCGATTTCCTCGCAAGGTATCCGGACAGCACTGAACAACTCATCCAGGTTTGCGCTGACCTCGATACAGCCAGCACGCGCGACCGGGAAGTGCGCGGGTTGCTGGCCGCCGCAGGCGAATACCCCCGTGCCACGTTACACCTCGTCGCCCTGACTGGCGCGAACGCGCCGTCGCTTCCCGACAATATCTGCTTGCACCTTGCCGCAGAGTGGCTGTTACAAACATGATGGGGAAAACGGGAGCAGCCCAACGCTAGGCATTTCAATAATCTTCAATAATCTTGTGCCATAACTAGGCAATCGTTCTCGCCATCTCTTACTCTTTATTCGCCTTGGCTGGTGCCGTGGCGGGCGGCAGATCGGCCGGAACAAATACGCGACGATCATACGTATTCAACACATGAGCGGCATGCATTGCCGCGGAAATCTCACGGGTGCTCATCGTCGAAATGTAATTCTGATAGTGTGACGAATTGAACGTGTTGAACAGAAAATCAATACCGCGCACGATTTGAGGTTCTTCAAGGCGACTGGCGGGCAAGGTTGCGAGAAGCCACTCGAGCATGTGCGCGGTGTAGGAGACGGCCGTAGCATATTCGCGTTTAGTTAGCCGGCCCCAACTGCCGTCGGAGTTCTGTGACGAGAATGCATAGTCAATCGATTCGTCGATGTACTGTTTCGCCTGGGCCAGGTTGCCGTCCAGCGAAATTTTGTCGCTCTTGAAACGCTCCAGGGCGGCGCAGAGTCCGAGTAGCCGGTTGGTTGCCGCGTGGGGATGTGTACCCACGGGCCGGCTTAATTCTTCGGTGACGACCCGTTGCAATGTCCACTCGCCGCCGATGCTATCTTTCCAGGAAGGTTCCTGCACATAATTTGCCAAGGCTACGAGCTTCAACGACATGTCGAGCCTGGGACGACAGGTGAGCTTTTCATACTCAATCAAATCGGCGATCGTGCGAACGGTCTTGCCCGCACGGGCCGGGTAGTCGGCCGGAACGTGCGATTGGGCCAGGATCGCGGCCAGTTCCGAGGAGTTGTTTTGATAGCCGTAACCGACGCGTGGGGCAAGATGCCCTTCGCTGATCGTCATCAGCTCGTAACCGCCACAGGGCATATTCCAGCAGAGGCAGGTAATACCGTTGACCTTTTGGCCGGAGGTGGCATTGTCGGTCAATTCGGTTTCACAGCCGAAAGCACGGCAGAACTCCAGAACGTCGGTACACGTGTTCTGTTGCGTGTTGAAAGGTTGCGTACGAAGGGTCGCCAGCAGTCGCCGTACACGATCGCGACGTTCAGCCATTTCCCGGGAGAGTTGCTTCACTTTCTTCGCTTCCAACTTGGCCGGTGTACCCGATTCCCTCGCAGCGGCCGAATCGGTCTCACCCTCCGTGGGTGCGAGCGCGCTGGGTGAATCGGTCTTGTTGGCCTTGGCCGTCGTGGTCTTTGGGTTGGCGGCCAGGATTGGGCTTAGCGAAGTAAGCAAAAGAGCAACTGCAACGAATCCGACCAATGGAACACGGAACTTGACCAACATCGAGACCTCTCCTTGCATCATGCTTTGGAAAATGCGTATAGCTATATTATATTATTTCATGGCCCGGCCGTGACTTTCTCGCCGGGCCGGTTGGCAGTCGGTGTTGGCTGATCGTGGCGGGGTCGGCTGATGAGGAATCCGCCGGAAGTGCCTCGCTGGATGATCGAGTGTTCTTTGGCGCCGCAGCCAAACGTGTTGCCTGCCCCGTAGCTTACCAGGAAGCTGAAGTTGCCTCCGCAGTCGTTGGCGTTGTGGTACGTCAAGTTCGACGATGCGTAGCCCTGGCCATAGCCTTTGAATTCTGAGTCGTCGCCGTACAGATAGAGGATGCCGACGCTTCCTTGAGCGCCGCAACCCTGGACTAAACTGTTGGCGGCCTCGAAGTGATTGTCGCCGCCGAAGACACACAAGGCGCCGACTGAACAATCCCAGCCCATGCCGCTGCCCATGATACTGCCTTCAAAGGTGCTGTGTCCCTTGTCATCGAAACAGAAGCCCTGGGCATAGTGGCAGCCCCAGCCGCAGCCGAATCGCTGGAAAAGGCTTTCCGTGCGGTCGCCGCCGTAATAATTTTTGCGGGCGATGAGGCGTTTGCTATAACCGCCGAAGTCGCGAGCAAAGCCCAGGCCACACCAGTAACCGCCGCCGTGGGAAAGATAATCGAATTCGTAAACGTTGTGTCCACCACCGTTGAGCAACATGCCGATACCGCCGCAGGCGACTTGGCGGATGCCGGCACCGACGCCCTGTCCAAACCCTTCGTAGCCAGGAGTTTCAGGCTTGTAGGAGTTTGTATAAAGGCCACCAAGGTAGTAGTGGTCGTTGCCCTGAATGTCGTCGATGATGCCGAAACCCAGCGGGCCACCAAGTCCCTGGCCCCACATGCCGGCGTGATAACTGTTGCTGCCGCCGTGGCTGATGATGATTCCCAGGCCGCCGACTGCCTGGCCTTGGACTCGTCGCACGCCACGATAGGTGTTTTTGCCGCCGAACTCGACGATGATTCCGACGCCGCCGATGGCGGAGGCTTGTGCCAGATCATTGGCATCGTAGCGGTTGCCGCCTTCCACGTTGACGATCATCGAGACGCCCAGAATCGCCCCTCCTTGCACGGCTGGCTTAGCCGACCGATAAACATTGCGGCCGCCGAGGTTGATGTTCACCAACAACGGCCGGTTGATTGAAACCGTGCCGTCGTGGTAAGTATTTTCGTCGCCCAGGTCGATCACCAAGGCGACATCGCCGAGAGAATCGAGATGATACGTGTTCGGCTCTTTACCGCCGATGATAATGGCACCGGCAGGCGTCTCGATCTTGGCGACAACATGCCCGGTAACCCCCGCCACGGCCACATCGTCGCTGTCCGGATAGTTTTTCAACTGATCGAGCAAGTCTGGATCGGTCAGCGGAACCAGGGCCTCGGCCGCAGTGACCATCGCGCTGCGATCCATCTTTTCCATCAGGTCGACGAGCCGGCGGCCGGTGCCGCGGTCGTTGAGTGTATGGCCCACGCTGTTTTGCCCGACCATCACGGGGTAGATATAAGTCGCAAGCTCTCGGATTTCGCCTTTGGTGAGCGGGGCGAGTGCCGCGGACTGGGCCGCTCTGGCTTCAATCAAGGCTTGTTTGATAACGTCGAGTGCCTCCTGCGGCGTTGTGACTTTCTGATACTTTCGCACCTCGCGTTTGGGCAGGTCGAGCTTGTCGGCGATGATCGGCAGCAAATGAGCCAATCCGCCGCGGTCTTTGAGAACCGCCGTATGCACGTCGCGCGTGAATTGCTCGGCTTCCGCCACGGCACCCAAGGGATGACGCAACATGTGGTCGTACCACGACAGGCGACAGTTCCCCGCAAACTCCGAGCCTGTGTAGGCTGCTGCGGACGAATCGAGCTTATATCCGGAATAGCGCTGGAATCGAGCGAAATTATCATCGATGCCACGATTGCGAACTGCGTTACGGATTTCCTGCTGGAGGATCTCGATCATGCCCGGGGCCAACGGCTCACCTAGGGTTGTCTCGTTAGCTTCTGCAACCGCCGGTCCAGACGTTTGCTTGGGAGGGGCCTTTGATAGGATTGTCGACTTCTTCGACGCCGGCTTGCTATTCACGCCTTTGTTTTCCGGCGCAACCACTGTTTCCGCATTCACCACGCGAATCTCACTGGCAGGCAATACGGCCTTACCCGACTTGCCAGATCCAGGCTTTACTGGCTCTTCACCCGAAACCTGATGGTAGGGTGTCTCACCCGATGCAGAAGGCAGATCGCCGGCAATGGCATATGGACTTCCCATGGCGAGCGAAGCCAGGATGAATAGAAGCGAACTCGTATACCGCGCGGTCCGTCGCGACATCACTATGCGTCTCCTTGAGAGATTTACGTGCGAAATGGTCAGACTGGCATTCTAAAGGTGCTTATCCGGGGCGTCAACAGGGCTTCACTAAGAACCATTCACAAACTCAATGGTTTACGGTGAAATGGCTTTTGCAGGGCGGCCACGCATATTTCTCGGCGATTATAAGCCAACTGGCGGGCTCGCACCAAATTGAAGCCCCAACTGCGAATCCGGGCAAGATAGGCAGGTACTTCGGATGCCAGGTGCCATTCTGGGAGCTTTAGGGTTAAAAGCATCCCCCGAATGTTGACCTCGGTATGAGACACAATTGCCTCGATGGCGTCGAGCGTGAAGTTGGGCGCGACATTCATGTCCGCTGTGAGCCATCGGACCTTGCGAAACGCGCGACGAGGAACTTCGACTGCACGGCGACGAATGTGGCGGAACTTGGGATTTTCAAGAACCGTGGTTGCCATTTCGGCTGGATCGATGCCGATGACCTCAAATCCCCGCCCCAGCAGAGACTGACTTGCACCTCCGGGGGAGCTGCCGATCTCGGCAAAACGCGATCTCGGCGCGATGGGCAATCGGGACCATCGCAGGGCCTCTTCCATTTTCAGCCAGGCACGGCTTGCAGCCTCGATGGGCAGGTCGAGGCCGAGGATACCACCCGGCCAGCAGGACGCAGCAGACCTCGCCCGATGGAAACCGACCCACCACAGATCCGGATCGACCAGCACGCAGTCGGCGATCCAGTCGGCCGGGGCAGCCTCTTCCTTGAGATGGTTTCCGGGTGCAAGCCACTGGGGACGAGGGCAGGTGGTCCGCAATGCCTCGTAGGCTGCAATGGCCGCCGGCGTGATCGACGGCTCAAAACCGTAGTCGCCCGGTTCGGCCCGATCGCGCTCCCAGACGTGGATATGACGAATTGGCCGGTCGCCAAGGAGATTCCACGCCTCTTGGGCAGCGGTGGCCAGGTCGGTATGCGCGACCTTTCCCAACGAAAAACCGTAGGCCCGAGCAAAGACCGATGCGAGGTTGAAGTCGGGCGCAAGGAATTGCTTCTCCGGCAGTTTGAAGGTGAGGAAACCTGGCCGCGAGTAGGCGAAGCGGAAGTCCGGCCAGCGCAGGGACATTTCGCCCTTGACTGCTTTTTCTGCCCCCACTTGGCAGGTGACAAAAAGAAAACGAGCTGGCTGTAGGGGGGGTGGCATCATGAGGGGTAGAGGCAGAAAGGGTAAGGGGCTATCCATAAAACCGTAGGCCCATTGTACCCCAAAAACGTCGTGCGCGAAACATCT
>JANXQG010000152.1 GCA_025356915.1 Planctomycetota bacterium
GCTTCGACTTGCCACGGGAGGTTGCAGCCGCCACGGCCTTCTCGGCGTCGGCCTCAATCAGTTCTTCGTGATCGACGCCGCGCAGCGTGAAAAGCAACTCGGGCTTGTCATCCAATCGGGCACCAATCCCATAGAGTACGGCCGCCACGTGTTTGCACATCCGAGCCGAGTCGGGGCAACTACACTGGAACGACATCTCGCCCGGCAGCGGAAACAGCCCTTCCTTACGGTCGGTCACAACCTCCATGACGTGGTCGGAAAGCTTCCCCTGGAGCAGTTCCAGGAGCGAAGCGATTTGCCCGCTGCACCGACCCTTGATCGCGGACCACTTCGGACCCGGCAGGGTTTTGATGCTGACCTTGACGTTGTAGAGTTCCGATCCGGAAACCTTCGCCTCGATCTGGCCCTTGGCGACGGCCAAGTGGCAAACTGAGCCGTTGCGGACGTAGGTGCGGCCTCGCGGCAAGCGGTTGTCGAAGTCGCTGAACGACTCCATGTGCTCGCACCAGGCCTCGCCCCAGAAACTCCTGGCGATCTTGCGGCCGTCGATCGTGACCGGTTGAATATCGACGCCCTTCTTTCGCAAGGCATCCATTTTGGTCGCGGCTTTCTGCCGCCGTTCCGCCACGGAGACGTAGGGTGCCCAGCCACCATATCCACCATATCCACCATATCCATACCGTGACAAAGCAATTCTCCTTAAAAAACACGATTGTTTGCTTGGCTTTGGAGTGCGGTGGCTTGCCACTTTTTTTCAATACGGCCAGTCTCGAACGTATAAACTCACCGCACTTTTTGAAAAGCGAGGGCAGGCCCTCGCACTCCAAGATTGTAACATCCATTATTATTTACACGCTGGCTCGCGCCACGTCAAGCGACACGAAACGAATCAACTCGGAATTGGTCATTTCCGTGAGCATTTTCTCCGCTCCTCCTTCCAGCAGGTCCGCCGCCAGTTGACGCTTCTCGTCGATCAGTGCGTCGATGCGTTCTTCGATCGTGCCCTGGCAGACGAACTTGTGAACCATGACGTTCCGCCGCTGGCCGATGCGGAACGCCCTGTCCGTTGCCTGGTTTTCAACGGCCGGATTCCACCAGCGATCAAAATGGATGACGTGCGAGGCGGCGGTCAGGTTCAGACCGGTCCCGCCCGCCTTCAGCGAGAGGATGAAAAAGGGTGGTCCGTCGTCGTGCTGGAACTGATCGACAAGGGCTTTGCGATGCTTGACGGCTGTCCCGCCATGTAGTACCAGCCCCGCACGGCCGAACTCCTTTTCCAGGAATTTCGCCAGAGGCTCGGTCATTTCGCGGAACTGTGTGAAAACCAGTACCCGCTCCTGACGCGAGGCAATCTCCTCGCAAATCTCGGCCAGCCGTTCGAACTTGCCGCTCTCTTCAGGCAGATACTGGTCATCGCCCAGCAACTGACTTGGGTGGTTGCAGATCTGCTTGAACCGCATCAGATAGGCCAGCACAACCCCTCGCCGTTGTATTCCGTCAAGGTTCTTTAGCGAGTTGGTCAATTCTTCGACCTGTTTTGCGTACAGCACCGCCTGCTGCTTCTTCAGTCCGCAGAACGCACGGACTTCAACTTTGTCGGGCAGGTCGTCAATGATGCGGCGGTCGGTCTTCATCCGCCGCAGGATGTACGGTTGCACCAGGCTCCGCAGCGGGGCATAACGGTTCTCCTGGCGCTCGCCAAGTTTCTTGGCAAAGTCCTTGAATTTGGTCTGCGTGCCTAGCAAGCCGGGACATATAAAATCGAACAACGACCAGAGATCGGACAATCGGTTCTCCACGGGCGTGCCGGTCAGGACGATGCGTGCGTCGGCCTGGAGCCGCTTGACGGCCTTGGTCTGCTGGGCACCTGGGTTTTTTATGGCCTGCGCCTCGTCGAGTACCGCCAACTGCCAACGAATATCGATCAGCCATTCCTGCCGCAAGAGCATGCTATAGCTGGTCACGACGACATCGAGGTCTTTCAACGCGCCGGCAGGGTCGGCTGCGATTCGGCCAAGTTCTTCCTTGGACGCTTCAGCCGGATGAATGAATGCGGCGCGGAGCGTAGGCGCAAAGCGGGCCATCTCCGCCTTCCAGTTACCCAGCAGCGAGGCCGGCAAAACCAAGAGCGAGGGTTTTGGCTTAGGTGTTTTCTGCCCCTTCAAATCCAAGAACAACGCCAAAATCTGGATCGTTTTACCTAACCCCATGTCGTCCGCCAAGCAGGCCCCCAGGCCAAGGCCCGTCAGAAACCGCAGCCACTCGATGCCCGTCGTCTGATACGGACGCAAGGTCGCTTGCAGGGTCTCGCTCGATACCAGCGTACGAAGATTTTCCGGGCTGCGCATCTTCGCCAGGACATCGCCCAGCCATTGGCCAGCATGAACGAACGACCATTGGCGGTCGCCTTGCTCGCCGGCCTCCTCGGTCAGATCGGCAGGCAACCCCGCCAGGAGCCGCATTCCCTGCAAAAACGATATCCCATCCTCTGCCTGCTTCTCGACCTGCTTCCAATGATCGAGTGCTTCCTGCAATTTCTGGTGATCGACTTCGACCCATTGCCCGCGCAATTTGACCAATCCGTCGTCCGCGGCCATTAATTCTTGCCATTCGGCGTCGGTGAGTTGTTCGTCGCCCAACGCTCGTTGCACCTTGAAATCGAGCATCGCGCTGACGTCGAATTTTTTCTGCTTGACGTCGCCGATCGTCACGCTCACGCGAGGACGGGGCCGTTTTTTCCACCAGTCGGGCATCCGCACCAGGATGCCGCTCTCTTCAAAAACCGGCGCGTCCTTGAGAAAGCGATAGGCCTCGCGGGGCGTCCAGGCCAACGGTTGGTAGATGTCGCCCGATTCGACCATTTCCTTCACCAGCTCGCTCTTATGCGATGCCGCATCCACTGGCGAGAGCAGACGGACCAGGGCTTTATTGTTTTTGCCCGCAAACTCCCGCAAAGCTCTGCTCAGCGGCTGATACTTCACGCGAGAACCGGACGCCATGCTCGGCGCGTAGGTCGCCATGAAGGCAAAGGGACGCTCCTCGCTGCGGTTTTCGGCCAGGTGAAAGCAGACGCGACCCACTTGGTGCCAGAGTTGCGCATGCTGCTTCAAGAACCCCGACAGCCCCTCGCCTTCGGCAGCGATCGTGCCGCGTACCCAATCGTCCAGGTTCTTCCAAGCGTCAAGGAGGGTCGCCTCGCCGAGATACTCGGCACCTTGCATCGGTGGGACGCTCAATATCAGCGTCGCCAATTCGCCCGAGGTAGGCGGCGGGATCGCCTCCAATTCCAGGCCGTCGATCTCGGGCGTATGGCAGAGCGCGGTCAGGTAGCTAGCAGCGAAATCCCGCCAGTAGGAAAATGCCGGCGAGTGCAGACCCTCGAACTGCTCCGTTGCGAGCAGAAAAAGACCCTTTCCTTGACTGATCCCAAATGCCTCTGCCACCCGGCCCAGTTGTCCATCCGCCACCGGTCCCTGCGCATCCGTTGTCGGTCGCAACGTGATCCGCCCCGATGGAGTCAGTGCTAATTCCATAATCCCCTGCCCTTCACATCCTTCCTCCCCCCGCTACAGTACGGGTCCCACCAGCCGCAGCGTGTTTTCCAGAAAGCGCGCGCCGCGCGAGCGTTTCGACCATTGCTGGGGATCGAGCTGCCGGCAGTCCTGCAAGTACGATTGCTGCAAGGCGTAAAGCTGCTCGGCGAATGCTTCGCCATAGACAAATAAGGCGACCTCGTAGTTCAGCCAAAGGCTTCGCATGTCGAGATTAACCGTACCGAACATCGATATCCGACGGTCGGCCGTGATCGACTTCGTGTGCAGCAGGCCCTTTTGGTAAAGGTGAATGTGAACGCCAATTTCCAGCAACTCATCGTAATACGACCGGCTGGCATAGCGCGTCAGTAGCGAATCGACCTGCTCAGGCAAGATCATATCGACATGCACGCCCCGACCCGCAGCACCCCGCAAGGCGCGAAACATCGAGTCATCGGGCACAAAATAGGGCGTCGTGAGTAGGAGTTCCTGGCGGGCTGAATTGATGACCGCCAGGAGCATTTGCAGCAGCCCGTCGCCGCCTTCGCCAGGCCCCGATGGAATGACCTGGATGTCCGCGGTCCCTTTCGGTCCCACAAGGCTCAACTCCGCGCTGGCGATGATTGTCTCGATTGATTCGGCTGTTTCCAGCATCCAGTCGCCGATGATGGTCATGGCCAGCGGAGCCACAACGGAGCCTTCCAGACGGACCATGGCATCGACCCACTGCCCCACATGGGCATCCTGCTTGAAGTACCGGGGATCGACCAGATTCATGCTCCCGGTCCAGGCGATACGGCCATCGACCACGACGATCTTGCGGTGCAAACGAAGATCGTTCCGCGACACCACGGCTTGCAAAAGACTGACCGGTAGCGCGGGCTGTACCTGGACGCCCGCTTCACGCAACCGCTGGGGTTGCCGGCCTTTCCACCAAGGCCGTGCACCGACCGCGTCGACCAGTAGGCGGCACGATAGGCCCCGCTGGCCAGCGCGGACGAGTGCCTCAAACACCTCGTCGGCTGTCCCGCCCTCGTTCCAGATGTAGAATTCCATCAGCACGCTCTTGCGGGCGTTATCGATGTCTTGGGCGATCGCTCGCAGGATCTGATCCGATTCCGAGTAGAACTGGGCCATGCTACCGGCCACGGTGGGAATGCCGATCATGCAAGTGCCCAGTCGGTCCATGCCGCGGGCTTCCGGCCGGTGTTTGTCCCAGGGAACCTGCGTCAACCCTCGATCGATGACGTGATGGGTCAACTTGGCATAATCGCTCCGGATCGCGGCAATCCGTCGGGCACGTCGCAGCCCGACGCGCCGTTCGCCGATCAGTAGATAGAACACTGCCCCGACGAGCGGCAGGAACGCGGCGAGAAACATCCACGCCAAGGCAACTCCGCTGGGCGGCCGCCGCATGATAACCCGCAATGAAATTGCCAGCACGACGGCCACATGGGTGAAGGTCAGCAGTAATTCTAGGAACATGGAATATCTCGTGGAATGGTGGAGTGGGACCAACGAGCCTAGGCGAATGCCGGCCCACTATTTTTTCTATCATACTCTACTTTTGGTTTCGCGACGTTATTGGTGGGGCTCGCTGCGCTCTCCCCATCCTACAATTTGCATTCCGCACCTAGAACTGGAAGAGTCAGGATATTTTGCGGCACGCTTTCCAACAATTCAATGCGAAAGTGCCGCACGCCTCGCCGCTGTAGTTCCGGCACATGGTCGATGAGATTCTGCGGCTGGGCATGATAGAGCGTGTTGCGGCAGCATGCATCGGACTGCAAGAGATGCTCCACTCCGAAACGGTCGCGCAATCGTACCTCATGCTTCATGCAGGCGAAACTGCATGGTGCCGTGCTGCGCTGTGCCTGACGGTCTTCTTCCTCCGGCGTGAGTTTTGCTTCCTTCCGTCGCCCGCCAACCTCGGTGTCGAATAAGCAATGCTCGGTGTGGAACAAGGGAAGGTGCTGGTAGACGACCACTTCCAGCTCGGCCCAAGGCACCGCATCGGCCAATTCGGTCAGCCGCTGGTGATCGGAATCGTAGGCGGCCGTGACCCGGCGAGCACCCAGCTCGTGCAGCCAGGCAACGGTCCACGGGTTGACCGCATTAAACGACATATCGGCCACGAAGGGAATCTGCCGCTCGGCACAAAAGGCCACCCCGCCTAGATTACGGACCAGAAGGCCGTCGGGCTTGGCGTCGGCAATCCGTGCGAAGTGGGCATCCTCGCCCGGCTTCTGAATCCGCGGCGTCGCCAGAAAGATCTCCGCTCCCTGCTCGCGGGCCATGCATACGGCGGCGTCGCAGCGATGCAACTCGGCAAAATCGCCGATGATGCTCTTCACACCCAAGGCCAGCACTTCTTCCACTTGCTTCAGTTTGCGGCAAAGGACGTGGTAGGTTAGTTCCTGGCCCTCATCCCCGGCTGCTCTCCCGATTACGGGCGAGGGGAGTCGAATGCCCTCGCCCCCGGCCCCTCTCCCGAGAACGGGCGTGGGGAGTGCTGTGGCGGCGGCATTCAAGAGGCGGGTCATCTCGTGCCGCAATTTTCCCAGCACGCTCAAAGGGGCCATCGGCTGGCCCTCGATCCGCGCGTCAAGCTCCCGAAGCTCATAGACGCTCGTACCCAAGCGGCCGAACTGCTCGCGGAGCACTTCGGCGGTGAGCGGGTGTCGCTGGGCCTCTTCCAGTTCCTGCTCCGACTCGATGCGGCACGTCGCTCCTGTGCCAGCCTGTGCAGTAACGCTTAACTTGCGACCAACGGCCGCTTCCACCGTTAGGACCAGCGGCACGCGACGTTGGGTACGGCCGCTGGCAAACGTCTTGCTCAAACGGCGGTCGAGTTGCGGGTCGTCGGTCTTCCAAAGTTCCTGGCCGGGCTGCAAGCGGTTGAACTCGATGGCATCGCGTCCAAAAGCCAGTTCAACCCGGCCGCCGACAGTTTCTTTGATGGAGAGCTTGCCAGCGAAGATTTCGTAGACGCGGCCGCCCTGGTCATGGTTTTCGCCCAGTTTAGAAGGAAAGGCAACGCCGTCGCCACGCCGAAGCGGTGCAGTAAGTTCGACCGCGACGCGATCGCCACGAACAGCCGTGACCTTGCCGATGCAGATGCCTCGATTGGCTGAGTGCCGGCCGTCAACAATCTGAAGATTCCGCCCAGCTAGCCAGCCTTGCGACAGACCGCGCGAGAAGGGGCTTTCCAATTCCAGAAGCTGCTCCGCCGGCCGGCGAATTCGGCGGCCGACTACACCCTCGTCGATGGCCTGGCGATATTGCCGCGTGGCCGATGCAACATACTGCGGCGACTTCATGCGTCCTTCGATCTTCAGTGCGTTGACACCCGCGGCGATCAGTTCCGGCACGAGATCCAGGGCCGAGAGGTCCGAAGGGCTGAGCAAGTATTTGCGGTCCTTGAGGTCGCGGACCTCGTTGTCGCAGACCAGTTCATAAGGCAAGCGGCACTGCTGGGCGCACTGCCCACGATTGGCACTGCGGCCGCCCATGCCAAAGCTCGCGTTGCACTGGCCCGAGTAGCTCATGCAGAGCGCGCCGTGAACGAACACTTCCAGCTCAAGCTCCGTCCGCGGACGAATGCGGCGAAGGTCATCGATCGAAAGCTCCCGCGCGAGCACCACGCGGCAGATGCCGAGCCGCTGAGCCATGGCCGCGCCTTCTGCGCTGGTGATCGACATCTGCGTCGAGGCATGCAGCGGAAAATTGGGCGCGATGGTGCGAATCAACCGCGCCGCGCCAAAATCCTGCACGATGGCTGCGTCAACACCAGCGGAAACCACCGCCCGAACCGATTGTTCCAGCAGGTCAAACTCGCTGGGAAAGACGAGCGTGTTGAGAGTGACATAGCCGCGAACGCCGCGTAGGTGCAGGTAGGCCATGAACTCCGGCAGTTCCTCCATGGCAAAGTTCTTGGCCTTGGTCCGCGCGTTCAGACCCACGCGCAGGCCGAAGTAGACGGCATCCGCGCCATTCTCCACCGCCGCGCGGGCGCAGTCGAAATCACCGGCAGGGGAGAGGAGCTCGGGGCACATGTCCATCATTCTATCACAGCCCAGGCCGTTTCGATATTCCCCATCGGCGCACTGACCTGAATACCGGCCACGCGGTCGCGGATGCGGGCGACCGACTCGCGGGCGATCTCGATGCCGGTGGCAAGCTGATCCTCGCGGCTGGTCACCGCGGCCATGCGTTCCATGATCGCGTCGGGCACGACCACGCCCGGCACCTCGTTCCGCATGAACAAGGCGTTGCGATAACTAATCAGCGGCCAGATGCCGGCCACGATTGGAATGCCATGATGCTGCACCTCGTCGAGCATTCGCAGCAAGGCGTCGGGGTCGAAGACCGGCTGCGTGATGGCAGACTCGGCACCCGATTCAATCTTCTGCCGGAAACGGTCGATCTCGCGCTTGCGGTCGAGCGCAGTGGGATCAAGCCCCACGCCAATCACGGCGAAGGTCTGCGGATCGATCGACTGCCCGCCGAGATCGACGCCCTGATTGAGCCGCTTCTGCACGGCGGCCATGCCGATGGAGTCGGCGTCAAAAACGCCGGTAGCGTGCGGATAATCACCCAGTTTTGGCGGATCGCCAGTCACAAAGAGGATGTTGCGAACGAGGCAGGCCGCACAGGCCAGGAGATCGGCCTGCATACCGATCAGGTTGCGGTCGCGGCAGCAGAAATGGAGGACCGGCTCGATCTGGGCCTCGCGCAGGATCCGCTCGGCCGTGATCAGCGGCGAGATCCGGGCACTGGCCCGGGGACCGTCGGGAATGTTGATCGCCGTAACGCCGCGCTCGCGGAGCGTGCGGCTCTTGGCCACCGTGGAACTGAGGTCGTAGCCTCGCGGCGGAACAAGCTCGACGCTGGTCACCCACTCCCCGGCAGCCAGCCGCTTGCCAAATTGCGACTTCTCAGCCAAGGGAGCGGGCGGCTTGAGGGGCACGGCCGAAGCCGCTTTCACGATCGGTTCAGTTCGCCGCCGGCTGAGCGGCTTGATCGAGCGGGACATTTCACGGATGTGTTCTGGAGTTGTTCCGCAGCATCCGCCCACGCACGACGCGCCAAGATTCACGAACCGCTTGGCGTATTCGGTCAAGTATTCCGGCGAGCAGAAGTAGATCTTTCGATGGTCGATTTCCTTGGGAAGGCCCGCATTGGGTTGCACGACCAGCGGCAGGGCAATCACGCGGACCGCCCGCTCAACGGCACTCAGCAGGCCGTCTGGCCCGGTGCCGCAATTCAGCCCCCAGGCGATCGGCTGCGGCCCGTCATCGGGCAGCGGGGCAAGTAGATGTTCGATCGGCTCGCCGGCGACCGATTCTCCCTGGCCGGCCACCATGCAGGAGAGGATGAACGGCACCTCCGGGTGGCGGCGCATGGCTGCGGAGGACTGCTCGATCGCCGTTCGAGAAGGCTGTGTTTCAAAGATGATGAAATCCGCACCGCCTTCCCAGAGGGCGGCGACCTGCTCGGCAATCATCTCGTGAATCGCATCTTCCGATTGCCATTGCGTAGCCAGGGGGCCAATCGATCCGGCCACGAGTACAGGCCGGTCGGCCGCGTCGGCCACCCGCCGGGCGATCGTCGCGCCGGCGCGGTTGATGTCGCGGGCCTTGTCGGCTAGTCCGTACTTCTCTAGGCCCAATCGCTGGGCACCGAAGGTATTCGTCGTCAGCACGTCCGCCCCGGCCTCGCAGTAGTCGCGATGGATCGTCTCGATCAGCTTGGGGTCCGAGAGGCATAACTCGTCGAACGAGCGGTTCGTAAATACGTGGTGCCGGTATATCTCGGTGCCCATCGCGCCGTCAAAGACGAGTACGCCACGGGCAAGGGTATCGGTGAAGGTGGGTTTGTTCCGCGGCATGAAGATTCCTTGGTGTTTGGGCGAGATAACGGTCCAATTCAATACCACCGGCTTGCAGTTTGTCGATTATAATCGAAATGCCGACCGAGGACCGTGTTCGTCTCCTGACCCCCGTGTTCGGCGTGGCTCGGTCAGAGACCGGCGACAACAAGCCCGCCTTAGCCCGTCCCTCCGGGGCAAAGGCACATTGCTGAAACATTCACGTTCTCCAATGACAAATCCTCTACCGCATCTCGTTACCGGGCCTTAACTTCGTAGCACCAAAGCGCATCGTGGTAGCGCAGGTACAGCCTGCCGTGGAGTAGGACCGGGTGCGCCCAGGCATCGTTGATCCTCTGGGGTACAAGCCGGAATTGGCCGTCAATCTCAAACCGCTCAGGTGTCGGCCGCAGCAGTGCTACCCGCCCATCCTCTGCCAGACAGTGCAGCCGTCCATCCGCATACACGGCCGACCCGGTCGTCAAATCCTTCAACTCGTAGCGAGTCTGCCCAGACTTCCAATCCAGGCAGAGCCATGATTTATGCTTCTTGTAGCCGCTGCCATAGAGCATGCCGTCCACGAACAGCACCGTACCCGTGCAGGTGTCCAAGGTCGTGTCCCATGCCTTCTCCGGTTGCGGTCCCTTTTCTCCGGGCTGCAACTGGTAGCACGTCCCGTAGATGTAGGGCGTCACGTGGAAGATTCTGCCATCCCCATAGACAGGCGTAGCGACATTCGCGCCGTAGGGGCTGGGCAGCGGCACGGTCCAGAGCAGTTTCCCGGTGTCGGCATCGACCGCAAAGCCATGCGTTGAAGAGCAGTTAGCGATGATTCTCTGTCCTGCATGGCGGAAAAGTAGCGGCGAAGCGTGCGAGGTTCGGTCCTTCGGAAGCGGCTCCGTGGTCCAGACCGTCCGGCCGCTATGCTTGTCGAGGGCGGCCATCAGGGCTTTCTCGCCTCCCGGCGTCACAATCACCCGGGCACCATCGACCAGCAGGCACTCACTCATCGCCCAGGTGATGTTCTGCCCCTGGAACCGCTCCAGCACGTTGACCGCCCACAGTTCCTTGCCCGTGTCAGCTTCCAGGCAGACGACGCGGCCATGGGCGTTCATGTGGTAGAGTTTGCCTTCGGACCAGGCACAACAAGCCCTCGCCCCGTGGTAAGAGCCTGTCCACGAGTGGCCATTTTTGACCTTCCACAGCGGCTTGCCCGTGAGGTCAAAGGCAAAAATGATCAGATCGTCGTCCACGTCGCCGGTAACATATAACCGGTCGCCGACGATGATCGGCGATGACCAGCCGTACCCCAGATTACCGATTTTCCAAACGAGCCGTGGTCCGGCTTCCGGCCACGTGGGTAAGAGGCCCTTCTCGGCAGAAATGCCGTTACGTCGCGGGCCGTTCCACTGCGGCCAGTCCGGCTCTGGCGAGACAATCGGGCCATCCGCCTTGTTCTCGCAGCAAGCGATTGGGGAAGAAGGGGCGTCACTAAGTGGCTCCGCGCGACACACCACGTTCAACATGAAGAAGTACCCTAGCAAAACAGCGATTAATGTCATAATCTTTACCTGTCGCATAGGTCATGTCCGTTTCCGTGCCGAAGCACAATACCTTGGTCTTGCATGGTCGCTACGAATCAACTACTGCTTCTGCGGCGTATCGGCGATCAAGGGGAACTCTTTCTTCGACCAGGGCCGCTTCATCGCCGGGGTCAGTTACTTTTGATAAATGTCATAAGTGTCTTGTTCTTGCTCGCCGGGCCCGGCGGTGTGTTTCTCCCCGTCCTTCAATCGCTGTGCGTATTTGTCGAGCGAGATGTAGTAATCGCCCTTTTCTGGGTGTGGTGGAATCCCGAGCAGCTTGAAATACTCGTCGCGATGCTTCGGATTGATCTCTCCGGGTCCCATGGCTTTTATGAAGAGTACGGCGGCATTGTTTTCCTGGGTCGCGCCCTCTCGATAACGCTGATTCAACGCGGCGGCGTAGTTGACATAGCCATCCTTGCGCAAAGGTTCGGTGATGTACGTCGTCTCCTTGGAAATTGTTATGAGGATCTTGGGGCTTTTCGGAGGCTGCACGGCCGCATTTTCCGCAGGCCGGTTCTTGCCGAGGTGTTTGGCGAAGAAGTCCTCGATGAGCTTGCGGTTCTCGGGACTGTTGAACCCCGGACCACCATGCCCGTTGCCTTTAACGACCACGAGCGTAACCTCGACGCCGGCCTTCTTCAGGGCTTCGGCCAGTACCTCGCTCTGGGTCAGCGGCACGACATTATCTTTGTCGCCGTGCATGATGAGGAAGGGAGCGGAATTCTTGTCGACGTAGGTTATGGGGCTAGCCTTTTTAGCCTTTTCCTGGTTCTCCTGGATGGTACCGCCGATCAGACGAGCCACAGGGGTATCTGGTTTGTCTGCTTGCCTACCCATCGTCGTCATATCCGCGGGGCCGAACCAGTCTATGACGCACTGCACGCGGCTGGACTGGTCGAGGTTCCCGCCCTTGCCCTCCAACTCCTTCACGTTGCCGGTAGTGCCAAGCATCGCGACCAAATGGCCGCCGGCCGAGGAGCCCCAGACACCGATATGGTTTGGATCGAGGTGGTACTTGACGGCGTTGGCCCGCAGCCAGCGGATGGCCGCCTTGCAGTCCTCGATCTGGGCTGGGAAGACGGCGTGCTGGCTCAGGCGGTAGTTGATACTGGCCACGGCGTAGCCCTGGGTGGCCAGCGACACCGCAGGGCAGTTGTCCTTGCTGCCCGCCTGCCACGCCCCGCCATGAATCCAGACGACCAGCGGCAACTGCCCCTCGGCCTTCTCGGGGAGGTAGAGGTCCAGGCGGTTTCGCTCGTGGCCGCCCTCGACGTATTGAATATCCCGCAGAACCTTGACGTCCGCAGGAACCTTGGCAGCCGGCCGCTTCGGTCGCTCCTGGGAGGCTACCAGATTCACCCATGTCAGTATCGCAGCCAGACCGATCACCCAAGTTCGCGTCGACTTCATTTTTCTCTCCGTGGCCGGTTGCCCGGCCGGAACTAAGTCATTCAAGGGCCAGATAACGTCTACCACCAAGATATTCGATGGAACCCCTTTTCGCCAGCGGAGCTACTGGGGTGCTTTGCCACGAATTCAGACTTGTCTCAATTTGGCCGTGCAGAATATGGGCTCTTCCGGGCTAGGTGCGGAACCCGAATAATTATAGGGTGGGGAGAGCGCAGCGAGCCCCACCAATTCTTTTGCAGTCTGCTTTTGTTGGGGCTCGTTTCACTCGGCGCACCCTACTGCTGCACCTAGCGTTGGACTTTGCTGTTCTCCGGGGGGCTGGCATCGCGAGACCGGTTCGCCTACTATAAGTGGACCGCTTCGTTTCCTTCTTACTCGGTATCAGGAGATCAGCCATGAGTTTAGTCGTTTTGTCCAGCTTCCAAGTCTTGTCGATGTTTTTGTTGGGCGGCGGAATGGGGATACCGCTGGGGATTCCTCCCGCCGCCGAAGACCCGGTCATGGCCCGCATCGCTCCCCGGGAGTGCCTTTTCTACATGACTTGGTCGGGCATGTCCACGCCTGATCCGAAAAGTCGCAACCAGACCGAGCAACTGCTGGCGGAGAAGGAAGTCCAGCAATCCCTGAAGCTGCTGGAAGAGCAGATCGTGGCCGGCATTCGAACCTCGGCGGCCAATGACCCGCAGGCGGCGACGATGGTCGACGACGTTCGCACGGTCGCCAAGGCGGTGTTAACCGGTGCCACGGCGATCTTTATTTCCAAGGTCCAACTGCCCAAGAATGGCCCGCCCGACGTGCGTGGCGGGGCGATTGTCAACCTCGGCGACCAAGCCCCTGAAATCGCCAAGGCGCTGGGCCGAATCGAATCGCTCCTACAGGGTGTAAATGTTCCAAAGCCCGACGGTGGGTCGGCCTGGCATCGCGTCCCGCTGGGGATGCACGACCCCGCCGCCGATCGGGGCGGGAGCCTCCTGTGGGCTGTCA
>JANXQG010000175.1 GCA_025356915.1 Planctomycetota bacterium
CACCGCCTGCGGCCGGAGGCATGGGTGGGATGGGCGGGATGAGCGGGATGGGCCGCGAAGCGAGCCAGACGCCTTATGTCATCAGCGTCGTTCCCGTGGTGGATCCAGGATCTCCGGGCGGCGATGCTGACCTCCTGGAAGGCCTGAAGAATTCTAACACCGCTAACCAGAAGGCGAAGGTTCTGCACCTGAAACAACGCCAGGACACCGGCCAGGATGCCGGCAAAGGCGGCGGTATGGGGGGCGGTATGGGCGGCGGATTCTTTTGATTTCGAAAAAATCGGTGTAACCGATTACCGAGATGGCGTGTATAATGCGTGCAGTTGTGTGTTCAATCTCTACCCCCAGAATGAGGAGTCCTCCATGAAACTGTTTGCTTCAACCTTTGCCGCCCTGGCGCTCTTTGCCGCCGTCGGGCAAGCCGCCCCGTTCGATTCAAAGAACGTCGCGGCCGACGCCAAGTGGGTCGTTCACGTCGACGTCGACGCCGTCCACGATTCGCTGGTCGTCAAAAAGGCTTTTGAGACCTGCCCGCTGCTAAAGAACGACTCGGGCAAGCATTTCGACAAGATTATCGAGAAGTTCGGCGTCGATCTCCGCAAGGATCTTCACGGCATGACCCTGTACGGCCGTGACACCGACAAAACCCATGGCGTGGCCATCGTCTTTGCCAAGGTCAACCAAAAGCTTTTGCTAGATAAGGCCGCGCACGCCACCGACCATAAGGCGACCAAGCATGGTGAAATTGACATCCACTCTTGGACGCAGAAGTGCGGTCCGAAGCCCCACACCGCAGCCGGTGCGTTTTATAAGCCCGACGTGCTGGTCTTCGCGGCCAGCGTGGAAGGGGTCGCCGCGGCCATCGATGTGCTGGACGGCAAATCGCACGGCATTACCGATCCGAAGTCCCCCTTGGGTGGCCATGTCTATTCAGGCTCGATTTTCCTGGCCCGGGCGATCGCTATCCGGCCGGAGACGCGATGTCCCGTTCTCAAACAGGCCGCGTCGTTCCGCGTCGCCCTGGGAGAGCACGACGGCAAGTCGTTCTACCGCGCCAAACTGGTCATGAAGAGTCCCGAGGCCGCCGCCCAATTGAAGGCGATCAACGACGGATTCCAAGCCATGGGTTCCTTGAAGTTTTCCGGCGATGCCGACGTCATGAAACTCATCGACGGTTTGCAAGCGAAGGTCGAGGGGAGCACCGTTCGGATCCGCTGGGATGCCTCGGCCGACGATGTCTGGACCGTGGCGGAGAAACTCGCCAAGAAGGCCGCCGAGCATTTCAAGAAGGGTGGCGCATGCCCGTTAGCTAAAGATGCCAAGGGCGGATGTCCATTCACCAAGGGGGCCAAGGCCGGAAAATGCCCCGCCGACTGCAAATGCCCAAAGTGCAAAGGCAAGGCAGAGGCTCAGGCCGGAAAATGCCCCACCAGTTGCGGAAAGTGCCCAAAGTGCAAGGGTACGGTCAAGGCCGAGGGCAAGTCGAAGTGTACTTGCCCAGACTGCAAGGACTGCCCAAAGTGCAAGGCTGGCGAGCCGTGCGATTGTCCCAAGTGCGAGCACTGCTCCAAGGGCAGCAAGACAGGCAAATAGCTTTTTCCTCGCTGACGGGCATACCAATTATTGCCTGAAGAGTTCGGATCAATTTGATCGGAAAAACGGGATGGGCCGTTGTGTCGTCTCGCCCGCCTGCTAAAACTGCCGGAAGAACTGCTGGCAGCCGTCGAAAGTGAATCGCCGCGGATGCAATTCACGCTTCGGCTGCCGCTTATTTTTCAACCACCCGCCAGATTATCAAGTAGGTCAGGCATTGTTCATCGCGCACCTATTTTTTTATTCCCGGATTCATCGTCACTTGGGCCACGTTTCCCGGCGTCGTGGTTCATGAGCTAGGCCATCAGTTGTTCTGTCGCTTTACGGGAACGCCCGTGAGAGAGGCGTGCTACTTTCGCTTTGGCAACCCTGCCGGCCATGTGATTCATGAGCGACCGAGTTCGATCTGGAAACACATGCTGATTGGTTTTGGGCCGCTCATCGCAAATTCGGCTTTCGGATTTCTCCTTGGTCTTATCGCAACACGCCACCCATTGTGCGCAAAGCTGCGAAGTCTTGCTGTAGAACCACTGACGCTCTTAGAATCCATCTCAGAACTCAAAGAGAACCACGAAAGACACAAAACAGACGAAAACTGGCAGTTGTATTTCGTGTCATTTGTGTGTTTCGTGGTTCTTCAAGAGTGTTTTGAGATAGTTTCTTAGCAAAACGATCAATCATTGCCGCCCGCCGATGCTCCACCGCCCGCTGCCGCCGATCGGCCAGCGGCCATTTTCTGGGTTGTCCGTTTCGGAACCGTTGTTGGAAGTACTGTCCTTGAGCCCGGCGTCTTTCTTGATCGCCCCGCGAACGCCGAGCGACTCAGGATGCCTCGCGATTTTATCGGTGAAGACCCATACGTTGTCGACGATCGGCTTCAAGTCACGGGTTAACTCGTTGATGTTTTTCGCGATGTGAATTATCTGCTGATATAGCTCCTTATCGTGCAACAAGGCTCCTAGGGAACCCTGCGGGTCGTTCAACTCCTGGCTGAATCGCAGCATGTTGTCGCTCAACTGGTTGAGCTTCTTCATGCTCGAGTCAAACTCGCCCACCAGGCTTGTGCCGCGTTCGCCCAGTGGTCTTGTCAAGCCTTCGATGTTCTTCATGTTCTGTTCTAATGAGGCAAAGGTGCCGCTCATTCGCTCCACCGTGGCTCGCGTCTCCTTGAGTACGGCCGGCATTTCGGCGATCGTCTGTTTGATCTGCTCGCGAAGTTTCGGATCGCCCAGAAGATCGTTGCTGGCGATCAATGCCTTCTTCATGAGTTGCATCGTCTCGTCGGTCTCGCTGATCATGTGGTTGATTTGATCCTCGTTCTTTTTCAACATTCCGTCAATGCGGTTTGCCACCCTGTCAATGTCTTGGCCGGCTTTCGTGAGCGTAGTCAGAGTCTGGAGAGCTTGTCCTTGCAGGCCGGCAATCGAGCCGGTCATGTCCGGGGCCATCTGTCCTTGCAGGACGGCGCCATTTTCGAGAGGGGTCTTTTCGCCTTGAAAGTTCGCGATCCGCACGAATTCCAGCGAAGCATCGCCCATCAGGAGCGAACTCGTCGCCCTGCATTGCTCGTCGCTTTGCAGACGGCGGTCGCGTTCGATTTCCGCGGTGACGATCACTCCGGCGTCGTCATCGGTAAACTGCACGTTCCGCACCCGGCCGATGCGGATGCCAGACTTGCGGATCGGAGTGTCACGAGTCACACCCGGGGCGTCATTGAACTTGATGTAGATCGTGTACGTGCCGTGCAGCAAGGGAGTCGATCCCATGAAAAGCAAGACGAGGACTGCGGCGATCAGGATCGTCGCCAAGATCATGACCCCCACGCGGAATTGCATAATGCGTTCGTTCATTGCCTGCGTACCTTTCGCTTAAAGTCCGTTCTGCATTTCCCTCAATCGCTCGCCTGCCTCGCCATGGACGAACTGCGTCACGCGACGGTCGCGGCATTGCTCCAAGTCTGCTGGTGTGCCGTCAAAGAGGATCTGCGGCTCTCCCTCTTGCAAGCGTGCTAG
This sequence comes from Planctomycetota bacterium, assembly GCA_025356915.1. GTDB lineage: Bacteria > Planctomycetota > Planctomycetia > Pirellulales > Thermoguttaceae > JANXQG01. Next base: position 3,606 of record JANXQG010000175.1, read on the forward strand.
GGGATACAGCATCACAATTCGATCGGCCAACTTCTGGGCCGACTTCATGTCGTGCGTCACGATCACGCTCGTCACCAAGTGGCGACGACGAGTTTCCAAGATCAATTCGTTGATCACGTCGCTCATGATCGGATCCAAACCCGTCGTCGGCTCGTCGTAGAGTACCACTTCCGGTTCCAAGGCCAGGGCACGGGCCAAGCCAACCCGTTTGCGCATGCCGCCGGAAAGCTCGGCCGGCTTTTTGAACCGCGCGCTTTCTGGCAGGCCAACTTCCGTCAGCCGCGCCACGACGATCTCTTCAATCTCGGTTGCGCTTTTCTGGGTGTGTTGCCGTAAGGGAAAGGCCAAGTTCTGGGCGATGGTCATGCTGTCGAACAAAGCCGCCTGCTGAAAAACGAAGCCGAAACGAATCCGCTCTCGCGTCAATGCCCGCTCGCCCAACCGGGCCATATCATGGCCATCGAACATCACCGACCCCCGCGTCGGGTGCAACAGGCCGATGATCGTTTTCAATAGCACGGTCTTGCCGCAACCGCTTTCGCCGATGATGGCCAGCGTTTCTCCGCGGATGATCGCCAAATCAATGTCGTGCAGCACTTCGTGCTGGCCGAACTCCACGCTCAGTTGCTCGACGCGAATCAGCGATTCTTGCGTACTGGTGTCTTTGTTGGGCTTGACCATGGTTCAGAATAGCTTCGGACCTTCCGGCCAGAAGGCCAAGTAAACGGACTCCAGTCCGATGGCCAAAACGACGTCGAGCAACAGGATGGCCACGAACGAGTAAACGAATGCGGTCGTGGCCGCGCGACCGACGCCTTCAGCACCGGGATCGCAATGAAAACCGTGATAACAACTGATCAGCGAGATGGCGCCCCCGAAGAACAGACTCTTAAAAACGCCGGCAAAAATATCGAATCCGCGAACATAATTTTGTGAGTGCTTCAAGTAATGATGCCAATCGATGTTCAATAAGTAAACGCTATAGAGAGCTCCGCCGACGACGCCCATGAAGTCGGCCATGATGGTCAGGGCGGGAATCAGCAGTAGGCAGCCGAGGAATCGCGGCACGACGAGATATTGGATCGGATTGGCGCCCATGCTTGACAAGGCATCGATTTGCTCGGTCACTCGCATCGTGCCAAGTTCTGCCGCCATGGCACTGCCTACGCGACCAGCCAGCATGGTTGCGGCCAACACCGGCCCCAGTTCGCGCACCAGCGAAAGATTGATCACGGCCCCAAGTCGCGATTCCATCCCCAATAAGTGGAACTGGCCGTAGGCTTGCACCGCCAGAATGATGCCGATGAAGGTTCCCGTCAACGCCACCACGGGTAGGCTCAAAACGCCAATCTGGTAAAAGGACGGTATGAGCGTTTCCCGACGCACCATGCGAGTCGTCAGCCACAAGATCGTGCGAAACGCAAACAGGGCGACGCTGCCCAGACCCACAAGCCAATCAGTCACCACGCCACCCAGGTCGGCAACCCAATCGGCAACGGCTTGAATAGGACCGCCGCCGGGCGTTTTATCGTCGCTGAGGGAGCCGTCTTTGGACATGATTGAATTCGTTCGCATTTTAAGGTGTTGCCCTAATCAATCTTCGTCGCAACGAGAATGCGGCTTGAGCAAAGTTTGCTGATAACATCAGCCAGGAAGAATGGGAGGCATGGGTAGTATTGCACGAACGAACGATGGCTTTGATCATAACCTTGCCAGCAGTGACGGCAGGCCGTAGGGTGCGTGAAGCGAACTACCCCGGAAATGGTGGGTTTCGCACGAAGTCGAACCATCGAGAAGACTTACCGCTGTTCTGGACGTGTTCGCGTAACGCACCAATCCTGCACCCCTCGCGTTTTGAAAAGCGAGGGCAAGCCCTCACACTCCAAAACTCCAAAGGTCATGTTGCGTTTACCATCTTCCTGAAGCACCGAAATAGCCCCAGGCATAAGGCACCGGTTGAGGTATACTTGCCGGAACACCGTTGTTTCGCGGGGGTTCTTCAGGAGTGTTAGCCTCTAGTGCGGATAGGGAAGGCATGTCGTCCGGTTGTTGCCAACTACACTTTTGGACGCCCGCCGTAACGGCATTCTCGACCGGTTCAGATATTGCGTCTATTTTCGGCTGATAAAACCCATTCCCCTGCAAATGAGCGACCTGTAGGAGGGACCGAGACCGCCCAGTTGTTGGCAACGGCGGGATTTTCTCGGGTGTTGGTTGAATCATTGGCCGATCGAGGCGGCCCCGGGTGTCATCGAGGTTTTCCAATGGCGAAGGTGTCTCGCATCCTTGACATTTTCCAGGGCCTGAAGTATGCCGACAGCCGTAACTGTGGTAACGCCAATTGCCGGGGGCGCACGGCCTGCCTGAGAACAGACAGCCGGTTGAAATGATCGCCAACAATGCGAAAGTTGTGAGGAGAAATGGTCGCAACACCGCTGAAACCTTGCCAGAGAACGAAAAGCTAGAAAAGACCAACCCTATGTACTTGCATTAGAAGCTGTTTCAAAACCAGCATGTAGAGCCTAGGCGTCCCGCCTGTGTGCTCGATTCTAAAAGAGCTTGCTACTATTTTCGTCCACAAAGTTCGCGTAGTTTACGCAAACTCTAGTGATTTTGTGTATTTTGTCGCGAACACAATCTTGTGGCGTATTGACATTCACCATAAGGGTTGTTTACTGAACGCGAAGAGGTCAGGTCCATGTATTCGGGGAAGGATCTCGGGTGAATTTCATACGTTCTCGCCGAAAAATAGACCAGACCCCGGACTTTGCATTTCTCCTGTCTTACCCTCTTGACAATGTACGCGCGTATATTGTACGATTGTTTACAGGAAGTCATTTCAGAACCCAATACACAGGCAAGATGCCTATGCTATACCGCTCGCGGTCGAGACTGACACTAAAAGCGCAACCGAGGTTGTTAAGTCTTTACTTCGCTAGCGCTTCGGGTCAGTATGTAATCGGACAATCTCGACTGCGGGCGGTATACGAGCCGGGTTTTGGAACAGCCTCCCAGGGAGGGCCGGTTGTGCCCTCCCTCACTTAGAAAAAACAAGGGAATTGAGGTTATCATGCAACCGTTCGATAGTCTTACCGCGAAACAGCTCGCCATCTATGAATTCCTTCGCGACAAGATCCGCACTCGCGGCTACGGCCCAACCGTGCGGGAGATCGGGGGGAATTTCGGCATCAGCTCACCCAACGGGGTGATGTGCCACTTGAAGGCTTTGGTGAAAAAAGGTCTCATCACCCGCGAACCGCACATGTCGCGTGCAATTCAGTTAGCGGCCGAACCGATTGGGAATCGTAGTTTGCCGCTCTACGGGCAGATTGCCGCTGGCGTGCTCCACGAGGCGGTCGAGCAGGAAGAACGTGTAGATTTTGAAACGCTCTTCGATCCGGCCGACAAGGATCTCTTTGTGCTGGAGGTTCATGGTGAATCGATGATTGAGGACCAGATTGCCGATGGCGACTACGTGGTTGTTCGCCGCCAGCAGACCGCACGAAAGGGTCAGATTGTCGTGGCCATTACTGGCGAAGGCGAGGCAACTCTGAAGCGCTGGTTCCCCGAAAAGAACCGCATTCGCCTCGAGCCTGCCAATTCGACCATGAAGCCAATCTTTGTCCGCGATGCAAAGGTTTTGGGCGTCGTCGTGGGCGTGGTGCGGAAGGTCGAGTAAGTCAGGTTTTTCGGCGTTTGTGTAGATCCCAAGGCGGAGTGCCGGAAACGGTAGGGTGGGACGAGTGAAACGAGCCCCATCAACACCGCTTCGGCTCTGTTTTGGTACTGCTTGCTGCGCTCATCTCACTCTGAAATGCTCGTCCCGCCCTACGGCTCTTGCTATCGCCGTTTCGTGAGATAAAATGATATCAACCTCCCAAAAGGATGGAGATATTCGCTTTCCATCGGGTATGGATATTGTGGCTCTTCCGGCTTTAGGTGCAGAAGGAACAGTTACTCGCGTTCCGTGCCTAGAACCGGAAGAGCCGATATTGTTCGATTGGATGGCGGCGCGACCAAGGAGCCCCTCGGGGTATGGAAATGGCGAGAAAAGTGATCCTCGACGTGGATCCGGGCGTGGATGACGCTTTGGCTTTGAGTTTTGCCCTGTTTCACCCGGGGTTGGATGTAGTAGCGGTGACGGCGGTCGGTGGCAATTGTTCGCCAGCCCAGGCCACGCGGAACATGCAGGCGATTGTCGAGGGGCTCGATCCTCCGCGACTGCCGCGAATGGGGGCCGCATCGGAATCCGAGGCAGACAGCGGCCGACCGGCCGAAGGACGCGGTCTCTACGGGCCTGACGGGCTCGGAGGTGCCGATCTACCCGTGGCAGAGCGACAGCATATGTTGCCAGCCGAGAAAGTGATCTGCGACCAGGTCCGTGCTGCCCCCGATGCGATCACAATCGTCGCCTTGGGGCCACTTACAAACATCGCCCGGGCCTTCCAGCGCGACCCCGAACTACCGTCGCTCGTGGGACGCGTGGTGATAGCCGGCGGAGCTGTGGCCGTATCGGGCAATTATACTGCGGCGGCCGAGTTCAATATCCACTGTGATCCAGTCGCCGCCCAGGCCGTCTTTCGTTCGGCCTCCACGAAGACGCTGATTCCGTTGGACGTAACGAATCGCATCACGTTGAGTTATGACTTATTCAATCAGCTTCCTGACGAGTCCACCCGTGTAGGCGCCTTGTTGCGGAAGATCCTGCCTTCCGCCTTTCGCGGCTATCGACAGCGGTTTGGCATTGAAGGGATTCACGTCCACGACACAATCACGCTGATGGCCGTATTGTATCCCGAGTTGTTCATGGCTCAGGAGATGGCTGGCAATGTCGAGACGATGGGCGAACTGACAACCGGGATGACCGTTTTCGACCGCCGGAGGATTCCTTCCCGGCAATACAACATGGAAGTGGCCATGGACCTGGAGAAGGAGAAGGTGATTGAGAAGATCATTCGCGGGCTGAACAGCGCGGCGGGAAGGGAAGAAGCGAGCGCGGAATAGCGGGAGTGAAGGAAGTTGTCGGTTGTCAGTGAGGCTAAAGGTGGAAA
>JANXQG010000182.1 GCA_025356915.1 Planctomycetota bacterium
TGTAATCGGAGTACTTTGCGTTGCCGGGGCGGTGGCCTTCAGCAAGACAGGTCCTAGCTGCTTTCCGGGTGCTTGGTCATGTAACCAAGCTCCCGCAATCCCATCAACACTTGGAGAAGAGAGCATGTCTGTCACACAAGCAAAATCGCAAGTTCAACACGCCAACGAGACCAACTTTGATAGCTTGGTATTGAAGTCCGACGTGCCTGTCCTGGTCGACTTCTATGCCGACTGGTGCGGGCCTTGCCAGCGGCTCACACCGATCCTGGAGGAACTGGCCAGGGAGACTCCAGAGGCCCGAATCGTCAAGGTCAATGTGGATCACAGCCCGAGTCTGGCAGCAGAGTACGGTGTCGATTCGATTCCGAGTCTCAGGGTATTCAAGAACGGGGCCGTAACCGAACAACTTGTCGGTCTGGCAAACAAGAACCAGTTGAAGTCTATGATTTCTCGCTGAATGGATTTGCCGTTTCGCGCATCGATAGTAATAGCCCGGATTATTCATAAATTGTAGGGTGCGTGGAGCGAACCCCTAGGGAAATGGTGGGTTACGCACGGAATCCAACGAACGGCAAACTTCCACCTGGTTTAGACCGGTTCGCGCAACGCACCACTGCGATTGAGTTTCCGTGCTCCACCCACCCTACGATGAATAATCCGGGATAGAGCAAGGTTTGGGGAATGAGCCATGAAATGCGACGAACTCTTAGGCGTGATGAACGAATATTTGGACGGAGAGACGCGGTCGGTACTTTGCAAGGAACTCCAGCAGCATTTGGCGGACTGCCATTCCTGCCGCCTGGTGATCGACAACATCCGTCAAACAATTACGCTCTATCGTGCTGGTGAGAAGATGTCTTTGCCCTCAGGCTTGCACGAAAGGCTCTGTGCCATCATGCGTGAGCGATGGACCGCAAAGTTTCACATTGAACCGAAAGGAAACCAAAAATGACGATCGAACGAGGATTACGTCTGATTGCCGGGATTGTTGTGCTCCTGAGCATCTTGCTCGCCTGGCTCCACAGTCCATACTGGATCGGACTGACTGCTTTCGTCGGCCTGAACCTGTTTCAATCGGCCTTCACGAATTGGTGCCCGATGGTCTGGTTCCTGGGACGCGTGGGTATGAAACCATGCGTCGCCGGGCCAAAATAGCGGATACCGCCATCGTTGTTGGCAAACGGATGCCAAATGCAAGCGAAGAAGTGGCCGCCGAGAGCCCGGGGGCAAGAGTCGTGAAGGGAAACATCGACGACAGCCCAGAAATTGCCGAGCGCTATGGTGTCCAATCGATTCCCAGTATTATGGTGTTCAGGGATGGCCGGGTCATGGCCAAGCAGAAAGGTGTCGTCAGTAAGTCTCGACTCATGGCGATGCTCGACTTGTAGCGCGCCGCCATAAGTCGTTAGAATGGTGGTTCTGACCTACCTCTTGCACTGGCGGACCTAAACCCTGCGGGCAAAAACCATGAAATGTGAAGAACTACTTGCCTCGCTAAACGAGTACGTCGACGGCGATTTGGATCCGGGAATCTGTAGCCCGTTCCAAGAGCACCTAAGTGGCTGCAATCCATGTCAAATCGTTGTCGATAACATCCGCCATACAATCAAGCTTTTTAAGGCTGCCGAACACTATGATTTGCCAACCGCATTGCACCAGCAATTGAGCCGTGTATTGCGCGAGCGGTGGAAGGCCAAGAACCATGAAGATCGCCCCCTCGTCGAGCAAGCCAAGGCGGGCGACTTTGCGGCCATGGAATCGCTCTTGATGAAATACGAGCGGCAAGTCTTCGGTGTTGCCCGCAGGATTGTTCAACAGCACCAGGATGCCGAGGAGGTCACCCAGCAAACCTTCGTGAGCGTGATTGAGCATCTCGGCGAGTTTCGTGAAGAATCGCAGTTTCGCACTTGGCTTTTGCGAATCGCCACGAACCATGCGGTAGCTTTGTTGCGGAAACGGGCGGTGCGGGCCGGCCCGTCACTCGACGACCACGGCCCAGACGACACCTACGATGAGATCCCGCACCCCGAGTATATTGCCATCTGGCGGGAGACGCCCGAAGATATTGCCATGCAGCATGAAACGCGGCAGCACATCGACGAAGCCTTGGCTACACTGAACGAAAAGTATCGAGTGGTATTCGTGTTGCGCGACATCGAAGAGCTTTCGACGCGTGAGACAGCCGAAATCCTGGGGCTTAGTCAAGCGGCAGTCAAGGTCCGGCTCCTGCGTGCTCGACTGATGCTTCGCGAGCGGTTGACCAGGCTATTCGGCGATGAGTCGACGAGAGTCGCACCGCATAGTCATGGAGAGCGACCAACGGCAATGTAGCAAAATCCTGCCTGACAGATATTATTGCCCCCGATTACAAACCTTTCGACTACCTTCAACTCCCAAGACATTGTATTGTAGGGCCCCTGATAAGAAGGAGTTCGGCTTCAACGCGAAGTATTCCTGGCGAAACGCGGGTTTTGAACAGACCGACGATCACCCGGTGGTGAACGTAAGCTGGAACGACGCGGTGGCATTCTGCGAGTGGCTGAGCAAAAAGGAGAACAAGACCTACCGATTGCCCACGGAGGCCGAGTGGGAATACCAGCAAATGGCGAGGCACTGCCCTGGTCCGGGAGACCTTCGGTCAGTGAACGTTGCTTAGGTCGGAGACCGGCCACAACGGCGGTGAACTACTCCTCGGATGGATATTGCGTCTCGGAGAACGCCAGGGCGGACGAAAGGTCGATGGGCAGGCGATCGGCGAGCGATTGCATAGCGGCTTGCGCGGCATGGTCCAAGCCGGCCCATTGCGCCTCGGAGACCTCTGAACTTATCAGTTCGCCGAGATCGTCGGCTGCATTCGCGACCTGTGCGGTCATGCTCGCCAAATCGTCGCTCGAATCGGGTTCTGCGGGCTGCGTCTTGCCTATCGCAAGCGGAGCCTGGTTCGGCTCTTGGCCTTTGATCCATAACGCGGCCGGCACGGCCAGCGCGGCTAGGATGACCGCCACAACCGCGAACCAAGCGACGATCTGCCCTGCGGACGCCGCATGCCGTACCGGCAACATGGGCTGCTTGTCGGCGAACACGGCACCACAGACCCGCGCGTGCAGGGCTGCGGAGAAATCGGGCCGCGACGCCCGAGCCTCCTGCCGCAATCGCTCGATCAAGAGCCTTTTTCCGTCAGTTGAAAACGATTCAGACATTCGACACCTCCAACACCGTTTCAAGCCGCCGTCCCTCGGGCTCCATATCGCGAACCAGTGGCAGAAGCCTCTTCCGCGCACGAAACATCATGGTTTTGACCGAAACCAACGACCGCTCTAGGATGGCGGCAATCTCTCGCACCGACATCCCCTCGACATAGTGCAACCATAAAGCGGTCTGCTCTTCCTCGCAGAGGATTCGGGATGCGGTGGACCAAAGGCACTGCCGGCTCTCCTTTTCCACAAGCATCTCCAGGGGGCTGCTTGCGGACGATGCGAGCGAATGAATCGTCTGCTGGCCACCCTGCGGCCGAAGGAGCCGACCATGATTGATGCTCATTCGTCGGGCGATCGTGAACAGCCAAGTTGAGAATCGACACTGAGGCTTGTATCGGTTTAATTGTGTGTAGGCCCGAACCAATGTTTCCTGAAGCACGTCTTCGGCGTCGTTCGCTGAGTTCCATTGTCGCAGAAAGTGCAAGACAGGAGTCTGGAATCGCCGCACCAACTCCTCAAAACTCGTCGCGCAGCCGCGCTGCGCCCGGCAGGCAAGCTCTTCGTTCGTCGGCAAAGCGATCGTTGGTTCGTGCAGCATGGGCAGTCTTATCCCTTTAAGCCACCGTACCAAGCCATTATACCTGCCCAACACCAGAAGAACAGCAAAGTCCAACGCGAAGGGGTCAGGTCCATGTTTTCGGGCAAGGATCTCGAATGACTTTCATACGTTCTCGCCGAAAAATGGACCAGACCCCGGACTTTGCAATTCTCCTACTCCAAGAATGTCGGCTCGGAGATTTTCAGCCCAGGACGCACCTTACCGCGCAACTCCTCGGCGTCCAAAGCCAGCCAGGGACTGATTTCCACCGCGACCCCCTCGGCAACTTCGGCACCGGCTTTCCGCAGCCACTGGCGATGCAATTCACTCATCTGCGCTTTCACCGATTCCGGGGTGTCGGCCGCGGCACCGGACGCATTCTTCAGTGGTGCGAAGGCCGAGGCCGGATCGACTTCGACGACAATCGCATTGCGGGCGGACGGCATGAGATCGAAGATGAACCGCTCGAACTTGATCGCGTTGGCATCGGCTGATTCCACGCGGCGGCCCGTGGAGTCGATATAGGCCACTTTTTTCCGGGCGAAGTGATAGGGCAATGAATCGGCCTGATCCTTGGCGCGGCAGAGGAAGTCGAGATCGAAAACGTGTACTGCGATGCTGCCGGCCCAAATAGTTAGCGAGCCGTCTGGGTTCGTCTTGCTCGCGACATCTTCGGGCAGGTCGCTGTACTCTATGACCATTAGCCGGCCATCAACGTCCACCACATTGCCCACCTTCTCCAGCGGGTCGCGCTTGGCGATCACCTGGCTGGTCATCTCCGCATCCGAGAGGATGTGATAGCCGATGCACTCGGCCCCGGCGATATCGACCAGGGGATTGTCAATCTGGAAGTAGAACAACTGTTGGATGCCACGCCCCTGGGCGTCGGCCATGGCACCGCTCTCTGCAAAAGCGGCCAACATTCCGCCATGGCCGTTGGGACTCACGGCCAGGCGATCTCGCGATTCCAGAAGAAGTTGGCCCGTTGCCGCATCGACCGCGGGCATCGTTGCCTGACAGAATACTCGCAGGTCTTCTTCGGCCATTCCGAAACGGTCGTGAGCGGCGAGAAAACGGAGTGTTTCCTCGTGTGTCGCAGGACTGGTCATCAAGTAGAGGGGTATCCGTACCCTATACCGCCTTGCCGTGGCCAGGATTTTGTCGATATGAATCTGGAACAAGCTTCGGCCGGAAACGGGGCCGATCGAAAACTGGCCCTTGGGATGGTTAAACCCCAAGCGGGTCCCCTGCCCTCCAGCAACCAGGATTACACCGACCTGCCCGGCCACAAGGGCTTGCTGCCCCCTGGTGCGGGCCTCTGCGGGCGAGAACCGATTTTTTGATGCGTCTAGCCGGAAGGCCGCGGGCTGCGCAGCACGCAAGGCCAGATCGCGGAAATCGCTCTGCCTTTGCCGCTGGGCAAACAGTTTCTGGATCAGCGGAAAATCAATGCCACCAATTTGCTGGGCCAGCGACTTTTGCTGCCCAGCGTCCAACTGCGACCAGAAACTCAGCAGATGTTCCTGCCCGTGCTGGCGAAGGATTGCTAGCAGGTCGCGGTTGCACACGACTACCAGCCCATCACCATGTTCGACTCAATCGCCTTGCGGGCGTGCTCCAAGTCAGTGCCCGTGTTGTGCATGTACAGACGAATTGCGTGGAGTTTATCACCTTCTGCCTTGGACAAGCAGTCGCGCGCGGTAGAGCAGGGATCGACACTTCCGGCGATCCCTAAGGCCGCTTTGGAGATGACCCAAGTGTCGCGTGGACGCTTGGTGATGCGGACTGGCTCCTCCTTGGGATAGTTTTCCCGGACCACGCCGACGGCCGCTTGCTCGTCTTGAGCCCAGGTAATAATGATATGTGACGGAGTTTCGATTTCAAATAGTGGCATAGTAGTAAGTGGTAGCCTTTATACCGAGAGGACAGGCAAAAAACGCCGACACGGGATTATAACCGATTGTATTGGCAAATGTCTAGGTCTTTTGCTTCTTCGGCTCGCGCGGCAACGGTATTGAAATCGTCGGCAAATTCTCGCCAGAAATCACTCTGGCGAAAACGCACTGCGGCAACCGGTTTACCTTGCGCCAGGTCGTGCATCGACCGACGCAGGCGAAACATCGGGCCGGCGAAACGATTGCTTAATCGCAGTAGATCGAAGATTACCGCTGGTAGCAGTAACAGCGATGCCACCGCTGCCGACCCATAAAGTGCCCAAAGCTCAGTTAGATGAGCGTTTATCGGCCGGATAGGCCCCGTGACCATCCCCCACCCCAGCAGCACGAGAGTAATCGCCAGCAGGCACATTAGCCAATAGAGCACGACTCGAACGGCAAGCGCCCCTTGAACCCGATAATCGATGAAAAGCCGCTTTCGCAACTCGTATTTTACAGCCATGGAACTAGCCTCCCTAATGAAGGATAGCTCAGAGATGCGCTCACTAGCCTGGATTAGATCTCTTATTTCATCGAAATCGTGCGTGCAAGCGGGCCCAGAACTTGGTCGATGACGTGGTTTTCAAGCATGTCTTCGCAGATCTGCCGCAAGTGGCGGACTGTTTCAACGTAAGTCTTTTCTGCATCAAGACTTCCATACTGACGTGCGGTCACGTAAACGCTCAGTTGATCTTCGGGAAACTCACCCGTGCGAACGTGGTAGGCGTTGGTGCGAGCTTCCATGCTCAGGCGAAACTGGATCCGACACTCCTCATCCAAGGCGATAGTGATCGAGGGCTCGCAATTGATCACCGTTGCACCTGGCACTTCGAGAATCCGATCCAACGCGGGGCCGATGCCCAAGGCTTCCGCAATCAGCTCATTGTGGTTGCCGCGATAGTTAAAATCGAAGCCGTAGAGCAGATCGAGGGCTTCGCAATCCAGGGGGCTGACCGAAAGCATGTAGGGTGCCAGATCGAGGATTAATTCGTGCTGCCGCATGGCATCGTCGACCGCCTCGGGATTGACATACCCCGAACAAACCCGCCGCGGTTCAATTGTGCTCCAGCGGTAATTACCCTGGTCTTTGTCCTCTTCGAGTATGAAATCACCCCTATCGCGGCAGTAGAAGTTCCTCATGGTTGGGTAAGTTTTCTGCACACGTTCAAAGAAATGCAGTACGGTTTCACGGCTAGCCGGAAGTTCCATCTCCGTGCTGAGATTCATGTTCACGTAGAAATCATCGCTTAAGGAGCTGTAGCGATTCATCCAGTCCGTTCCTTTCGGCCGTAAAACCCATCAATAAGTCAGCAGGATTATCGATCTTCGCGGATTCCTGATGGTTTTTATACTTTGTGCGGCTTGAAGTGATCCAATGCGTGGCGATAGGGAGAAATTCGTATCGTTCTTAACCGTTCGCAGTATAGGTCGATGGGTTGCAAAAGGCGATACTTCTCTTAGTATAGGGTGTGTGGGCCGAAGATGTCAAAGCCCACCATTACGGTGGATTGGTAATTCGGTCATTGTGGTGATGCGATAATGGATGGTTCGGAACACGAAGAACTAATAGTTTTCGCCAGCAAACTGGGCTGGATGGCCCTGCGAATACGGGGTGAGGCCGTTGGTGAGTTGTCGTTCGGCTACCCTTCAGCCGCCGCCATCCAAGCAACAGTTCCGGGCCAGGTTGCCAGACAGGAACTGAGCCATTGGCAGAGTGAAGTGATCGAGCGACTGCGGCGGTATGCGGAGGGTGTACCGGTTGATTTTCGCGATCTTTCGGTCGATTTCGGCGCGGCGACCGAATTCCAAACCCGCGTCCTAAAGATTTGCAGGGGAATCCTTTATGGGCAAACCCTTACCTACGGAGAGTTGGCTTTAGCGGCCCGGACCCCTGGGGCGGCCCGGGCTGTGGGAAATTGCATGGCTAGTAACCGGGTGCCATTGATCATCCCTTGTCATCGTGTCGTGCGGGCCGGGGGCGGCATCGGATCCTACTCGGCTGCCAAAGGTAGTGCGACAAAGTGCGAACTGTTGAAAATGGAAGCAGGCAACTCTGGAAAATCCTAACCTTTTCAGGCTTTCAG
>JANXQG010000185.1 GCA_025356915.1 Planctomycetota bacterium
GCCACAGTCGGCCGCCGAGGTGTTCGACCTAGTTTCCGATAAAGCCCCCGCGTCGGGTGGTTCCGACATGGACTTTTTCGAGAGCCTGGTACCCTCGCCAGTTCCCGCCGCGGCGAAGACGGCCACCAAGACCGCATCCGCGTCACGGCCGGCGGCTACCGCGCGCCCCACGGCTGCCCAGTCGCCTGCCTCCCCCATTGACTTGGGCGCAACCCGTGCTTCGGCAAGCCGTGCGAAGAAAAAGGATGAACAGATGATGATTTACATCGGCGGCGGGATCGCGGCCGCAGTCGTTGTCATCGTTCTCGTCGTTCTTATCGTCAAGGGAATGTCGTCGTCCAATCGCAGTGTCAAAAAACAAAAAAATGAGAATATACGTTTCGGCATGACCGAAACGCAGAGGAAAAAGCTCTTCCAAGACATGCTTCACGCCGTTGATGAAAATGGCGTCTGTAAAGAATGTCGTGACGAGTGGCGCCGATTAGGTAGCGAATCGAAACTTACCGATCAACAGATTTCGGACGTTTTGAAGGAGGGAATGGACCAGGGCTGGGAGCAACCCGCGCTACCAGCAACCACGGTCCAGAAGCAGAAGACCAATCGTCGCGAATGGATTCGGAACATGACCGAAACGCATCGTGAACCGATCATGTCGCAGTAAGGGGGCAGTTCTCAGTGGTCAGCGGACAATGGCTCGCCCGGTGCCGAGGGCAACTATTGGATTGATTGGCAATCGGTGTTCACGGCCGGCGACAAGGAAGTGAACCTGGATCGCACGCCGCCGAGCGGCCATGTGTGGGCGGCACCGGCTGGGGCGGCTATGCCGGTCTGTCGCTGCGGTTCGCGACATCGGCGAAAAAATGGACCTTCATCGGCAGCAGCGGCGAGAAAGGTGCAGAGGGTCTGCGCGGGAAATCGGCCTCATGGATCGACTTTGCCGGCCCTGTCGGCAGCGTTACCATCTTCGATATCGCCGTCGAGCCCGCGACCGTCAAATGGGATGACCAGAATCTTGCTGCCGTGGCCGTTATTGCCCGTCTGCGACTCCTTGGGCGTGTCGAGCACGGCGAGCGTCACCGCCACGACGTGGCCGTTCTCCATGGTAACGCCGGGCCGTTCCATCTTGTGCCAATGGTTGACGGTCCCGTCCGTGTAGCGGCAGAAGTCAGTCGTTGGATCGTAGGCCAGCCCGCGGTTGACCCAGCCGCTTTTGCCGTCCTTCGAGGTCAGGTGGTATGCCTTTCGCGTATTCCAGGAGTTGACGATGATGTGATACAGGCCGCCGCTGTAGAAGATCGCCGGGTCTTCTAGGTTGGGAATGCCCCGCGGAAACGCCGACCGCCCGTCCGTCACATACGGACCCAGCACCCCGTCGGCCGCCTTGCTGATGAACACCCGCCCGGACCGTGGCACGATCATGAAATCGCCGTCCGGGCGGACCATCACGCTGATGTTTGAATGATCCAGTCCCTTGCCTTGGATCGTGCCCAGCCGCTTCCACGGGCCGCCGAGCGACTTCGACACAAAGACCGTGCCCGGCCGTATCTCGCTGATCACCAGGGCGTAGCGGCCGTCGGGCAGCACGAGGGCCGTCACGTTATGTCCCTTGCCACCCTCGTCGTCGGGCCAGCAGAGTCCCTTGTCGACGTACGGCCCCATCATGGAATCGCTCACGGCATGCACGATCTTCGATTCCCACCATGCTTCATGCCCCAGGCGTTGCTCCCAGCGGCTGGCGAACATGTGAAACTTGCCGTCCGGGCCCTTCACGATCGGGCCGTCCCAATAATTCCAGCGAGCCAACTGCGGGTCTTCCAGGCCATTCTTGGGATCGCGCGCGCCAACCTCGGCGGCGCCCCAAACGTCTTTCAAAAGGCCGCCGACGATCGGCATGGGACGGAAATAGTCGATGAACGTATTCTTCGCCGTCGTCTTGGAATCATCGCATTTCAGATCGCCGCTGGCATATTGGACACCGTCAAGCAGAAACTGCAAGAGCGTGGAGGTTTCATAGCTTTCGGGGAAATGGCTTGGCGAACAGTAGAATACACGACCTTTGTCGTAGGGCTTGATCCATGCCACGTAGCGGACAATCTTGCCAACCTGGCCCTGCGGACCCTTGATTCCTTTGACATCCAGGGAAAGCAACGGGTGAAAGTTCAGCTTTTCATAGGGACCTTTAAAAAAATACGGTTCGTCGCGGTGAATGAACGGCTCCTTGCCGCGGAATGCTGCTACAAGCGGGTGATCGACGTTGACCGTGCGGAGGGCCAGTTCCTGGTTTGACGGATGGTAGTCGAACGCTCCACCGACCATCTCGGTGAATTTAGCAGAGTTGTTCAACATCGTCGGGGCGCCATGAATTGCCACGAGTCCTTTCCCGCCCGCGACAAAATCGAGTATCGATTGCTCCAGCGCGTTGGCTTTCGTCTGGCGCTCCTTTTCGGTCATGCCGCGATATTTTGGATTGCGTTCCAGTTCGTCGAGGAACAGATTTCGCCTCGGGTGGATGGAGCAATTATTGTTGAGCACGAGCACGTCGTATGCGGCTAGGGCCAGAGGCGTTAATGCTTCGATGTCTACCGTCCGCGTGGTGTCGAACGCACCGGACTTCCTGCCGAGAACTTCAAATACGCGATCGACGTGCGGAATAACGTCATGCTTGAAACCGGTGAAGAGCGAGAACACGAGCACCTTCCGCTTGGCGGCATCGACCCTCGGTTTTGCGGGGGCAAGCTCTTGGATCTTTGCTGTCCACTCCGGCGTGGGTGGTATGATTTTTGACTTTGCAAAAGGGATTTTCTCGGCTGGGGCGTCGCCGGCCATCCCTGTAATCAGCAGGAAGGAAAGAGCAGCGAGGTGGGTGTGCTTTAGCATGGTTTGCTTTTCCCGGGGGTAAGAAGATGGATAGACCTCATGTCCCTCGCGATCACCGCGTGACCTTGCGCAAGTGCTCGATGCTGCGCGCGGCCTGGTCCAGCGTTCCGCATTCGACGCTCAGCACCACGTCTTGCGGGATCGAACGGAGGACCGAAACTACGGCCGCCCAATCGATCACGCCATCGCCGCAGGCGCAGCCGACCGGCGTGCCCATCACCTTGCCGCGTTCGGCATCGGACTGTTCGATCGCGATGTCCTTGGCATGCATGTGGACCAGACGGTGCTTGATCCGATCAAGCCAGACGATGGGATCGATACCGCCGAGATAGGCGTTTCCCGTGTCGAAGTTGGCACCCACGATCGGCGAACGGACGAGATTCAGGATGCGGTCGTACTTGTCGGGAATGAGCGAATAGGTCTGGTGCATTTCCAGCCCGAGCTTGATGCTGCGGGGTTCGCAGACCTTCGCGGCCTCCATGATCGAATAGCGGATCAGCACGAAGTCTTCCTCTTCGGTAGTCCACGGTTGCTTGTGGCCCTCATGGGTGTTGATGACCGGCGCGCCGCACTCGGCCGCGTAGCGGGCCGCCTGCTTCAGGTACTCCACCGCGATCTCAGGCTTGGACAACTGGCTGTGCGAGGAAAGAGCCGAGAGCTTCAATCCGTGCTTTTCACACGCCTTGCGGATCCGCAGCGGATCATCCAACATCGATACGCTGTGGAAGTACCGCGCTTCGCTCAGCAACTCGCGGCCCCAGTGCACCATCGGCTCGATGTACTCGTAGCCCAGTTCCGCTGCGAACTGAACGGCCCACTCGAATGACTTGTGCGAAGTGCGCACCGCTTCCAGATTCAGGCCGATACCGATGGTTCCCATGTTTCTTCTCCAGGCAAGATCGTAAGATTATAAACTGACACACTGACAACTATACCCTAAATCTGCTCCGGCAACACGTAGGGCTTGCGACGGTTGCGATCCAGGTGGCTGTTGGCCTCGGCATCGTCGGCAAAGGTTTCCTTGACCGGATCCCAATGCAGCTTGTTGCCGATCCAGCGGGCGATGTTGCCCAGGTGGCAGACCGTGGCCGAGCGATGCCCGATCTCCACGTCGGCATTGGGTTTCTGCCGAGTGCGGATGCAATCCAGCCAGTTCTGCACATGCGAATCACCTCGGAGAGCCCCCTCGATCGCCGCGCGGGCGAGTTCCGGCGGATCGGACGACACGGAATCGCGGTCGATGGACATCCGCCCCTTTTCGCCGAAGAACACTGCCCCAAATTGCGGTGCCTTGGCGACCGGTTCCAGGACCACGCCGTTCGCATAACGGAAAAACACGTTGGGTTTGTTGGTGATCGCGTTCCCGCGGCTAATCGGTTCCGACTTGGTGTACATCAACCGTGTGAACTTAGGCCCCTCCGTCCAGATTTCAATCGGTCCGCTGCTGTCCATGCCCAACGCATACTGGACCATGTCGAGGCCGTGGGCACCCCATCCGGTAAACTCGCCCCCGGAGTATGGGCGGAACGATAACCACCCGGGCTTGCCGCGGGGAATGTAGAGTTCCGGATGATAAGGGACGACTTCCGTCGGACCGCACCACATGTCCCAGTCCAAACCGTCGGGCACCGGCTGACCGGTCAAGCCGTACTCCCAGGGGCTGGGATAGTTCCAATATTGGACCTTTTGGACCTTGCCAAGCCCTCCGCTCCGAATGAAAGTGCAGCCCCGCTGGTCGATGGGCATCGAGCGCTGCTGACTGCCGACCTGGAATACACGCTTGTACTTGCGGACCGCCTCGACCATCAGTCTGCCCTCGCGGATGGTGAGCGTCATCGGCTTTTCGGCGTAGATGTCCTTCTGGGCCTGGCAGGCACTGATGCAGATCAGTGCCCGCCAGTGCTCCGGCGTCGCCGTGATAATCGCATCGACGTCTTTCCGATCGAGGATCCTGCGGTAATCCTGGAAGGCTTCGCCCTGGTACTTCTCGGCGGTCTTTTGCGCGCGGGGCAGGTTGACGTCGGCGATGGCCACGAAGCGGGCACCCCGGGCCTTCAATGCTTGGGCCAACACCGCGCTGCCCTGCCGACCGATGCCGACACCTGCGACGCCGACCTTTTCGTTGGCCCCCGGCTGATCCTTGGTGGCCAACACTCCAGAGGGAATTAAATGGGGCACCGTAAGGCCGGTTGCGGCCAATGCCGCGCCACGGAGAAACTCGCGACGTGAGGCTTTAGCAATTAGGGGGGGCATGATGGTCTCCAGAGAAAAAAAGGTGCGGGGAAAGCGGGCTGGTCCAACTTTCAACCCCAGGGAGGTAACACTAGGTGAGCGTTCACGGGGTTCTTATCTACTTTCATAGCCACCGGAACCCCACTGCGGGTAGCCTGACAACACTGAGTTTTGTTGCGGGACGGGGTCGTGTCAAGCCCCCCTCCCCAGAGATGTCCGAAATTCTCGGTGTGGATGGGGCGGTTGCGATTGCGTTGCCGTCGGGTGGAATTCCGGACCAGGTGGCCCCGGGTGATTGCTCACCCGGGGCTCCCACAGACCCGAACGTGCGCAATTAACGCATTCGGTTCCTCAAGTTATCCATTCGCTACGCCGCAGTACACGGAGTGGATCACTCGCAGATAAGGCACGGGGTAACGCTTCAAGAGTTGGCTGAACCAGTCCCATGATGCGTTCCACGCTCGCCGTCGCCGTGAGAGCCACTTCCGCCAGACCTTGAGCACCTCATGGTGAAAACGTGCCAATGCCGGGCTGTTGCCCGTTAGCCCGTAGTACCCCGCGTGCCCGCGGAGCTTCTGACATAGTACCGCGTGTTGCTCCGCAATCGGATCGTGGCGATGATACCGGCACCACTGGGAAATCGTCCTGACGGCCCGAGTGAACCGGTTGGCCGCCGTCTTCCGCCGCAAACCCCAGTTCCCCTTCCGGGATCGCGCCCAAAAGTGCGTGAACCCCAGGAAGTCAAACGTTCCCGGGCCACCCGAGTCGGGTTCCTTCCGCTCGCCTTCGGGCTTGCGGAACGGCACCAGGCGGGTCTTGTCCGGGTGGATTGTCAGACCGTACTTGCCGAAACGCTTCGGCAGTACGTCCATCACGCGCCGCGCGTCTTCGTCCTCGGTAAATCCGATCACGAAGTCGTCGGCATAGCGGACCACATAGGCGCGACCTTTCAGGCGAGGCTGTACCTCCCGAGCGAACCATTGGTCCAGCACATAGTGCAGGTACACATTCGCCAGTACGGGTGAAACCACCCCGCCTTGCGGGCTTCCGGCTTCCGGATGCGTCACCGCTCCGGCCTCCATCACACCCGCGTTGAGCCACTTCCCGATCAATCGAAGTACAACACCGTCGCGTATCCGTTGCTGGAGAAACTCCCGCAGATGGGCATGCCCCAGTGTGTCGAAAAACTTGCGTATATCGACTTCCAAGAGACAGCTTACCCCGCTCCACATGGTTTGTTTCGAGAGACTGTCCAGCGCATCATGCGCCGATCGACCCGGCCGGAACCCATACGAGCAGTCGTAGAAGTCCTCCTCGTAGATCGGCTCCAGCAGCATGACAATCGCCCGCTGAAGCACTTTGTCCTCCAGCGTCGGAATGCCGATGGGGCGGGTCTCTCCACCAGTGCCTTTCGGGATATGCACCCGTCGCACCGGCGGCGCCCAGTACGTACCCGACTTCGCGCGTTCCAAGAGCGACCGGAGGTTGCCCTCCAGATCCTTCTCGTAGTCCGCGGCCGTCAGGCCGTCCACCCCCACCGCTCCGTCCTTGCGCGTCCGCCGATAAGCCTCGCGCAACCATGTCAGATCGAGGTGCTGGTTCAGGGAGGTCAGTCCCTTCTCCGGCATCTGTTTCGCCAACTGTGCTATCCGTCGTTGTCGCGTGGACACGATTTCGGAATCCGATGTCTCCGTCATGTTTCCCTCCAACGGTTTGATAACTCGACGCCCCGCTTCCCTCCCCCGGGTCCAAGACGGTACAAGTTCCCCGGCTTCTTCGGTACTATCAGGGCGCTATGACTTCCTGCCGTCCTTTTCGCCGCGCTTCGTTTCCTTCGCTTGGCGATACCACTCTAGCGCTCGTGTTTCGCCCGCCGTGCGACTGAGCGCTGCCGCAAGCGATGTTCTGGAGTTGGTCACCCGGTACCTCCCGCCGGGAAGTTGTCAGTGGAGACAACAGGATCTCCTACGTTCCTGGGGAACCCAATGTGCTCTTGCCCTGCTCTCCGACCCCGGCAGGACCAACGCATCAGGCCCTTGCGATGCGCCGGCGCGGCCCCCGCTGTGTCCACGACGAAGGCTCCCACATTCGTACTTTCGAGGCTCAATCACACGGCTTCGGCACTGGCTGTCTACGCTTCGCAGGCCGGGTCGCCCCGACACCACGCAAGACTCGCTTCCGGTTGTTGGCCAAACTCTTCCAGACGGGCTTGGTTACCCGCAGGGTTCCATCGAAAGGTTTCTCGATGCATCCTACATAGATCCTCCTTTCCCAAGTTCAACGTAGCGCAAGGACACATTACTGGTTTTCGGTTTTTTTGGGCCGGCCACCTTTCTTCGGCTTCAAGAAGCGATCCAGCAAACCTTCCAAACGATCCAGGAAGACTTCATCGCCCAACGGGCGCCCGGTCCGCGCATGCCTGCGCAACTCCTCA
>JANXQG010000201.1 GCA_025356915.1 Planctomycetota bacterium
CGAAATGGATGCGTTCTGAAGGAACGCCGCATCGCTCGGGCGCGGGTTGGTAGTGCCGCGATATGCGGCGTTCCTTCAGAACGCGGGAATGATTGGACCGATTACCCAGGGCGTTGCCCTGGGCTGGTATGCGGACGCCCCTTTGGGGCTTTGGGCAGTGCTGGCTGTCATCGTTGGCGGCAGCAGGGATGGTCGGTTATATCACTTTGACCGGCCTGACGGCGTGGGCAAGACTCATGGTTCATTCTTTCATCCAAACGATTTCGTTGCTGATTCGACAGAACCCCGCTCTGGGGCTCAACACAAACCCCATCAGGAACAGCCGAACGCTATTCTCCGCGCTGGCGACGGGATAAATTTCGCGAGACACGTTAATCCATCCTGATGGGATCTGTTCCACGTTCAAGTGCTGAAAGAATTCGCCCGAGGCGTCCTCCCTGGGTGTGGGACACTGAATGATGAGTGCCAGAAACTCGACTCGCTGCTGCGTGCGGGATTCGCACGAGATCCGGTTCTCCAGCCTGCGAGTGCCCTTGGGGTCGGTGACGACTCGCAATTCTGACTTGTCCAGCGTGGCCAGATCGCAGAAGGGGAACTTCCAGGTCTTCTCCAGGCTTCGCTGGACCGATTTTGCGGCCAAATTTTTGTCGGCTGCTTCGCGAGCGGAGACCTTGCGAGGAAACCACGCTGCGTTGCGGACCTAAAACTCCAGCGGTTGGTCGTCGCGAGTCATTCCGCCGCCAATCAACCACGTGCCTGTCTCCTCCCGCTCCATGGTCGTGGCGATCTCAGTATACATCATCTTGCGCAGGTAGCCTTTGCGGCTGGGGGGCAGGATCTTCAAAAGGAAATCGTGCAGATCCTTGTCTTCCGGCTTATCGACCAGGTGGCGGTGCGGCACCTTAATGGCGACGGGCCTCTTTAGTTCATCGTCATAACCTCGATAGACCGTGCCGAACGCCCCCTTGCCCAAGACCCGTTCAATCCGATATCTGCCAATGCGGGCAGGGTGCCCGACACTTGCCTCCGGTGCCGGTCGGGACTGTTGGGATGTGGTGTCGTCGCCGGTATACCGGGACTCGAATTCTTCGGGCTGCCATAAGTGTGTTTTTGTCAGACTTTCAGGCGGCGGATCGGAGTCGTCGTTCGGATCGGTCATAAGGCCACTAATCCTGAGAAAGGAAAAAGACTGATGAGATGATTGTACGAGCCCCATCGAAAAGGGACAAGAAGGGTGGGTTACCTTGCTCCCTCCAAGGTCGCAAGAGATTTCTCGTAGAAATCCTGTTCCATCTTGAGTCCCGCTCGCTTACTGAAAGCTGCCAGATCCTTGAAACGCTGGATGGGATCGGCTCCCGTGGCATGACAGAGCTTCGCCAGGCAATGCGGGCAAAGCCACAAGGGGCGGCGGTCGGCTTCCTCTCGATGGTTGCTGCCGCACATGTTGCACTCGTAAAGCGTGCAGTGTTGCATCGAGAACATGTGCCCCGTCTCATGCGAGGCGGTCTTCAACGTGCGGAGCAGGCACGACCGGGACTCCGTGTCGTCCCCGTGTGGGTCGCCGTTGCGCGTGATCGACCACACGCCGACACGCTCGCTCAACGACGCCTGGCCGAAGACGAAGTTCCACCCCCGGCCTGGCCATAAATCCGACGTCGTAATCGCGATGTAGGCACAAGCATCGGTAGGCAGTCGCGGCCGCAGGACTTTGTCGAGTACATGCGTAGACAGGATCTGCTTGACATGCCAGGTTGGGTGTTCGCGCCGGGCTTCCGTGGGAATCACGTCCAACGACAAGTCGTCGCGTACCTTCACCGGCAACTGAAAGTAGATACCCAAGAACTCGGCCGTCCGGTCGAGTACCTTCCGCTGGGCAGAATCAAACTCACCGAGCGGTTGAACGTAGATCACCCGCCGCTGCTTGTCCACGCGGATCGGCTGGCTGTGGAGGTACTGCGAGTAGGACTGACCTGGCTCCTTGTGTTCAACCAGCCAATCGTGCGGTTGGGGCGGTCCGAGCTTCGTGTGTAAGGGCAAGAGCCTCTCGAACTTGGCCGGCAACTTGGCCAGCAAAGGTTCGTCGGCCCTGGCGTGGACGGCGGAGATGGCAGCCACAACGGCAATCCAGGGGATAACTAAGCAACGCATGACGGGGTTCCTCATGCTCTGAAGGTTTGTCGGGCCAGAATGCCTCCGCTCTCACTCAAAATAGTATAGTCCAATAATATCATGCTGAGAATCACCCAGTTACCAACTCGGGTTCACCCAGTCTCAATGGAACATGAAAACCCCAGAATATTGGGGCTTGAGGAAAGTTTCTGCTGGTTTTCGCGGAGTTATGCCCGTTTCTGGCTTGTATTTCTAACCAAAATCGCTCTAATCACGCAATCCACTGCGGATAAACACCTTATTTTACTTGTCGCCCCACACGGAGAAATAGAAACATGGCTAAAGTTGCCACCCCAAAGAAACCCCCGACCAAGACCGAGGCGAAATAGCGGACATCGCCATGCACATCGCCACCGTCCTGCTGCTCCTAACGCTCAGTACTGGCACCGATTATCCGAAGGTCGCTGATGGTCAGCCTATCGCCGTTGACGAAACCTTTTCCCCCGGCAACACACCAAGGACGGAAAATACCCCGGTGGCCGTTCCCGAGCCTTCCCCCAAGGCAATGGAGTATTACCACAGCGGGAACGTCCTTTGGATCGTGTCCCAGGTGATCGCGTTGGCGATCCCGTCCCTGATACTGTTTACCGGCCTGTCGGCCCGAATGGGTATTTTGGCCCGTCGCATCGGACGCCGATGGTTTTTCATGGTTCTCGCGTACTTTGTCTTCTACAGTCTGCTCCAATACACACTTCACCTTCCGCTCGCCTATTATGTCGGGTACGTCCGCCAGCATGCCTACGGCCTGTCGAACCAGACCTTCCAGAAATGGCTGGCCGATTCCCTCAAGGAACTGGTGGTCGGCCTGATTTTCGGCGGCCTGCTGCTCTGGCTGCCATACTTACTGATCCACCACAGTCCGCGTCGCTGGTGGTTCTATACGGCTTTGTTATCCCTTCTCGTGATGTTCTTTGTGATGTTGGTGGAGCCGATCTGGGTCGCTCCCCTGTTCAATCGCTTCGGCCCCATGAAGGACAAGGCGTTGGAATCTCAGATCCTTGCGCTCGCCCAAGAGGCGGGAATCGAGGGTGGCCGGGTCTTCGAGGTGGACAAGAGCGTGGACACCAACGCCGTGAACGCCTACGTCACCGGTTTCCAAAACACGAAACGGATCGTACTCTGGGATACGCTGCTGGCCAAACTCGACGCCCGAGAGGTCCGGGTGGTGATGGCGCACGAGATGGGGCACTACGTGCTACACCACATCGTGCTGGGCATCCTGGCAGGATTTGTCGGCATCCTTGTCGGACTTTACTTGGTTTACCGGCTATCCGCCGTGCTGCTGCGCCGGTACAAAGAGCGGT
Organism: Planctomycetota bacterium; assembly: GCA_025356915.1. Taxonomy (GTDB): domain Bacteria; phylum Planctomycetota; class Planctomycetia; order Pirellulales; family Thermoguttaceae; genus JANXQG01. The sequence goes on from JANXQG010000201.1 coordinate 3,474, forward strand.
TCGGCTTCGACCGTCTTTCCAACGTGGCGTCGCTGCCGTTGATTCTGCTGCTGGCACAAGTGATCTCGCTTGCAATCATGCCCGTGGGCCTGGCCTTCAGCCGTCATCTGGAGCGAGAGGCGGACCGCTTTGCTCTGGAATTGACCCACGACAACCACGCAGCGGCCACAGCCTTCGTCCGCTTACAGCGAGAGAACCTTAGCAATCCGCATCCCGGCATGCTTTTCATGCTGTGGCGTGCCAGCCATCCGAGTCTCGGCCAGCGGATCGAGTTTGCCAACGAATACCGATGCCTTTGCGGAACAGAACCGGAATAAACCGCAATCCCTGGCCTCATCACCTTTCGCGCGGGCCGGGGTGGGACGAGCCGAAGGCGAGCCCCACCAAAATCGGTCCGAAACAGAGCAGGTTGGGACTCGCCACGCTCGTCCCAACCTACTCCAGTCGCCTCCGGAACAACTGGATCGACAATTTACCTCACCAAACCGCGATTCCTCAAATACCCGCTCACCAGATTCTCAACCGGCACCTCACTCCGTGCCAGAAGGTAAGCCATGCCGCGCTTTGTGCAGAACTGCCGAGCACCATCGATGAAGTTCGCGAGCGTTTGCTTGTATCGGGTCATCAAGGCCGGAGTAACGCTGATCTCGGCTACATCGGAATCCTCGCAATCGACCAACCGCAGGTCGCCGGCGATATCGGGGTCGATCTCGGCGGTGGAGAGGATCTGGATCACGTAGACATCCAGATCGCGAGAAAGCAGGTAACGCATGGCCGCTTCGTAGCCGGTCTTATCCATCAGGTCGCTGAGCAGAACAACGATCCCCCTGCCGGTGTTGCGAATGCAGAAGTTCTTCACACCCTCGGCCAAGGAGACGCTTTCGCCTCGGGGAAGCTCTTCCATCTGTTTGATCATCCGCCACAGGCATTTGCGGCCGCGAAAAACCGGCGACGGCCTGCCGGCCGACTGGCCAAGAGTTTCGATCTTCACCCGATCGCCTCGCACCAGTCCGACAAATCCTAATGCGGCCGCAAGCTGCGCGGCATAGCGGAGCTTGGTTGGTTCGCCAAAATCCATCGAGGCACTGGCGTCGATCAACGCGTAAAAATGAAGATCCTCCTCTTCTCGGAACATCTTCAAAAAGAGTTTTTCCAAACGCGCATACGTGTTCCAATCGACAAACCGCAGGTCGTCGCCTGGCACATAGTTGCGGA
>JANXQG010000236.1 GCA_025356915.1 Planctomycetota bacterium
GCGGCGCGATGGGCATGAACGGCCAACTCCGCTTTCAGCAGATCGACCAGCAGGATGATATCGCGGCGATTGACATCGTAAGTTTCGGCGGCGGTTTGTCGATTCGTCATCACGCTTCCCTCCCTTCGACCGGCACGGTCATGATCTGCCCACTCGCCTCGTGGTAGAAGAGGTAAGCGAACACCGCCCCGACGAACTCCAGCTTCTCTGCATCGGCCTTCGTCAGGGTGAGGTGCTTGCCGCCCATCAGAATCGCCCGGTCATGGTTGGAGACCTCCAAGTGCTGGAGGGCTTCTGCGGCGGAGCCGTGCTCCACGAACTCGATGATGATCTCATGCCCTTCCATGACACGGCCCTCCTTCTCGCTTGCCCTTGCTCATCAGGTTGACGTGAACCGGGTTGGGATCAGCCAACTCTGCCGAGAAGAACGGCTCGAACAGCGTTCCCAGCCGCTCCATATCTGCGGCGTTGTTCACTTCCTGCCGTGGATGATCTGCGACCCGTAGCGACTGGCTGGCGATGGCCAGGGCCTGACCTATCAGGTACTGACCTCGCGGGCTTTTCGCCAGCGCGATGACGATTTCTCGTCGTTTCATGATACGGCCCTCCTACTTTTTGGCCGACAGGGTGAACAGGCCGCGGTCGACCTTCTTGAACCGGCTACCGTGACCCTTCTTGCTGATCTCCCGCTGGATCGACGAGGCGAGGGTAGCCTCGGGCGTCTTGCCGCCCGGCGACTTCCAGTAGCCCTTGGCGGCCATTACCTCCATGATCGCCTTGCAGTTCAGCGGCTCCTCCGATTCGCCCAGCACCTTCACTGCGGCGTCGAGTTGGCCCAGCTTCTTGGGGGCCTTGTCGGCGGCGGGCTTCGCCGTCTTCGCGGCGTCGGCAGCCGGTGTTGCCTTTGCCCTGCTCGTCTTGGCCTTCGTGGTCTTCGTGCTGGCCGGCTTCGCGGCCTTTTTCTTGGTAGTCATCTGCTTTTCCTTTCATCTTGGGTATTGGGCCGTGCGACCGTCGCTCGGCCCGACAGGACACACGATTAGCTCTGGTCGCCAAGTGAATCAAGCCGGTGGCGCGGAGAATTCCAAGAATCTGCCTGTGGAGGGGTAATCTGGGCCTGCTCCACAGGTAGTTCCTGGCCCAAGAACAAGCCCTCGGCGAGGCACTGGCGGGGCAGGACAGTGCCGCGACGTTCGCGGTTCCCGAATCCGCACGATACGGCACGCCGAGTGCATGATGTGGCCAGACTGAAAGGGTGCAAGCCGTGACGAACCTCGCGTGGCTGATCAATGAGAGGCTGCGCCAAACAAACCCAAGGAGGTCTACTATGCCCGAAAGAATGCAAACCCCATCCGATTTCGTCAACGACAGTATCGAATTCAGCGAGGAAATCCTGGAGGCCACCCGCAACTTCGCCCGCAGCAAGCCGTGGCGGGGCGAACAGGATCTGCGTGCCGCCAAGTTCCGCGAATTCCACGACGCCCTCGCACACGGCACCGGCCCGGCCCTCATTATCGACGTGCCGTCCCCAGAAACCGATTCTGGCGACAGCCGCTTCAACCAGGTTATGAACGCTATCGAAATGCGAGGCAAGCTCTCGGTGGTGACGTACCTGTATCTGTATTTTCTGGCACAGGCGGTCGAGGAAGTCCAGCAGGGCGCGTTCGACGGCGTTGAGCCGATGGTCAAGTCCGCAACCCTTTTCAAGCGGGTGTTCCCCCGCAGCTTCAACCGCCTGCGGCTAGACGGCGGGATGTTCGTCAGCGGCAGTCCGATACCAGGCCATTTACCGGAAAGGACGCGGAATGAAGACCAATGAGATCAAAGTCGGGGGCGTGTACGTCGCTAAGGTCAGCGGCAAGCTGACGAACGTCCGGGTAGATGCCATCCGCACGCGGCAATCAGGCTACGGTTCTACAGCCCGCGACCAGACGGTCTATGACGTCACGAACCTGGCGACCGGCCGCAAGACCACCTTCCGCTCGGCGGCCAAGTTCCGACGTGTCGCTGGCGACCCCAGCGGGGCCTTCGAGGGGCGGCTGAAACGCCTCGCCGAACGCGGGGCCGCCGGGTTGATCACCGCCGAGGAGCAGGACCGGCAGCATGACGCCCTGGTTCAAGAAGAACTTCGCCGTCGCGGGCTTGATCGCTGGGTGTGCGTTTCCAGCGGCCGCATTGAGACCATCAGCGGCGAGGCTCGATCTGCCGAAGTCAGGAAGGGCGATATCTTCGTCAAGACCAGTGACCACCGCCTCGGTCACATCGGCAAACTGCAAATTGACAGCGGCATGGACTGGAGTCATCAGCCGGGCTTGAGCGGGAAGAAGACCGATCCCACGCCGACCTTCCAAGCCTTTGACGTATTGCTGCGGGACGAGAATGTCGGCGAGCCCGCCGAGGAAGGAAGCCAGGACACCTTCTGGGCCAAGTTCCAGAAAGCGGACATCGACCCAGCGAAGGAATGAAACGAATCGTGAAACCCTACCACACCATCAAGCTCGACGCCTGCCCCGACGTAGCTGACGGCAGACGGCGGCTGAAGACATGGCCCTCGTCTTCTTTCAAATCTGGGGCTTTCCGGTGAATTCCCTCTTCCTCGTTACAGCGGCATCCTTCAACGGAAAGTTTTCCTGGGAGCAGGGACTGGGGATTCAATGACCTTCAACCAGATCATCCTTGTGGTGGCGGAAAGGGAGCCTACGAAAGGGAAAAACAATGTCGGACGAACCTGAACAGTCACACGAAGACCAGGAACCAGACGCGGAGAGCAGGCTGGACATCGCCGCCGCGGTGGAATACGGGGAGAGATTCGAGGCGTACCAGGTCACGGTTCGCAAGGTGCTGGCGGCGAAGAGGCTGATCGAACTGGCGGGCGGCTACAAGGAGGCCATGCTCCTGGCCGACGCGATGTGGTTCGCTGATAGTGGCGACGCCGACGACGCCACAGCCGGGGCGAGTGCTGCCGACGAGGACGATTCGGAGCCGGACTGCAAGGCATGGTTGGCCAGAACCCGCCGGGTGATGGCGGCGGAAAAGCTGCTGCGACTGGCAAGCGGGTATGCTGAGGCATTCGTGCTCCTGGATGCGGTAGAGGTCGCCATGCACGGAGAAGAGGGATATAAGCAGGTGCTGAAAGTCCGATATGCCGCTGCCGGCTACCACGACAGAGTCGCGGCAGCACTGAGAAGAAGGGATGAAGGCGAATAGCGGCTTTCACTCTTGGCCCCGCGCTGGCCTAGCAGGCGGGATACCGCCCAAACCCCGCCCCTCCCAGCCTCCCGCCCAACACGGCCCGAACGTCGCGACGACGCGGGCCAAAGCGGGGCCGGCCGGGCCATTCTTGGCTGCCCAGTTCGGCCGGCGGGGGCTCGCCTGCCCTCGCCTTCTGATTATTTTTTGCCCTCTATTGTGGAACTGCCCGCCAGCCGTGTTATAATCAGGGCCGTTGGGGTCGGCGGCGTGCCGGCCCCCGTGCGAAATTGAGTTTGAGGAGTGAGCGAGATTAGGTCCGTGGATCATCCACGGCAATGAAACAACTGATCGACGCGCGAGCGTCTGGTACTGCTTCCAGAAAAACGACCAACCTGGGCCTCACGGCCCTTGAATAGGAAGAGCAGTGCTTGGACCCGCGCTCCCGCGAAGGGAGCGTCGGGCCAGGTGCTGTCTTTCTATGCCCTGTGGTAAGGGTCTCGGGAGCGGCGTTTGGTTTCGGCACTCCTTTTTTGTTGGAAAGGCGCAAATGACAGAGCAAGAAACGGTTGTCCAAGTCAAGCTGCTCAGCGGAGAGCCGGGCGGAATTCGAGTGGCTGCAACATCGTCGGGAAGTGTGCAACTGTTCGTCGTTCCTCGGAAGCAACTCCCCGATTTCACCAGATATGATGATGGGCGTCATCTAGCGGTCTACATGCTCTTTAGCGGACCACGGGACAAGGTGTACATCGGCCAGGCCAAAAAACCTCATCAGCGGATCTACAACCACCACCGAACCAAACGTTTCTGGGCGACCGCCCTTGTGGCGATGTCGCACACCGCAGAGCCCTTCACCAGGGAGACGCTCGACTGGCTTGAGTGGCAGTGTGCCCGTAAAGCCATCGCGGCCGGAAGTTGCGCCATAAAGGGCTGCAAACACCCCGATGCTCCGCATGCGGTAGTCGGTGGCGACAAGATATTTGCCGACCTCTGCCTGCTCGTGTCGATGCTCGGCTATCCCGTATTCGAGCCGCGAGCGGAGGACGATACGGCCCAAGCCGCTTCCGAGGGTGAGTCCAACGCCGTGATGCCGCGCGGGGCGCTACTTGAGCATCGCCTGAACACGGGAGCAGCGGAGCTGATGGTCGCTTGTAAGAGGAACGACAT
>JANXQG010000238.1 GCA_025356915.1 Planctomycetota bacterium
TGGACACAGATAGAAACAAGATTCGATTCACCCTCATGCTTCAGTGGTGGTAAAGTCAGTGGCATTGGGATGCCATCCTGCCCCACATTGCGCCAAAGATTTCACTTTTATGTCGCGCACCCGCCAAACCGGGGTGCACGTCAGGAAAATGAACTGACATCAAGCCGCCATTTTCTGTTGCGCGCGCCGCTCAAAAAAATCCTCGAGCCTCCCGCTCCGCTTGGAGCAACGAATCGCAAGGATCTTGTTTGCGCCGGCAACACTCCAGTGCATGGCGGAGTGTTTGAAGCGACTGGTGAAAATCACCTTGCAGCCGGACTCGACGATATTGCTGGTGATGCATAGTCCCATCGCACGGAATTCCCGATAACGCATTCGATGAAGGTTTCCTTCCACGTACCCGACACACGTTTTGGCCTCTTTGCACGTATCTGCGTGCGCATTGAGCGCAGCGAGCAACTCCTCCAAGCGCTGGTCCTCCAGTTCTTCTTTTCTCAGCGTGGCCCATTGTTCGGCTTCTGGGCTGCCTTTGCCATAGATCGCATTGGCGACTTCGTTGAGGTGTTCCTTGGCGTGGCAGATGTCCAGGATTTGTATCGCGCGCGGAAACAATTCGAAAGCGACGTTCCAGTTATACTTTGCTCCATCGGCGACTACCACCGTCCGTTGCGCTTCGGTGAAACGGCGGCGAGCGGCTTCCCGCTGGACGCGTCCGGCGAACTCCGAGGGGCACTCGTCGGTGTCGAGTGTGGCCGCACTCTCAATCGCGGCCGAGTAGGTAATCGAGTCTGGGTCGCGAACGGGAAGCCCTTCCTTGTCGCGGGACTCGGCGCTCCAGACGATGACGAGTTTCCCTTCGCGAGTCTTGGCTGTGCCGTCCGCCTGCTTGCCGGCGCGCCCGGTCAATTCTTCGGGGCGCACGGGGATGCCGGAACCATCGATGCCCAGATACAGAGTGGGAGGAAGTTCGCCGTTTTCGAACGGCGTTGTCTCATGACGTTCGTCCTCGGCCATCTCTTGCCCTAACCGTTCGGCGATGCGCTCCATTTGCTTGGCATCAATGCGCAGCCCGGCCAAATCCCAGAGCAGTCCGCTGCTGATCTCAAAACTAACTTCGGAGGTGGCGCTGCCGACCATGCGGAGCACGCCGGGAGTGACCGGGTTGCCGTCCATGCCGAACGTACGGTCGCGCGGGCAGAAGCCCTTCCCACAGAACTCACAGTGGTAGTAGGCCCGTTGCAACTTCAGACCCCCAAGGACACTGGTAAAGGTTTTCTCACGGCGGTCGACGTAGCGTGCGGTTTGTCCGCAGGAGCAGGGGCGCCGCGGACCGGTGAAGTCGGAGCTATCGGCATTGATGCGCAGTTCGAGCGCCCGTGCGGCGATCTGAAACACGGAGTTGCGGATATGGATTTCGGCGGCTTCGAAATCGAGTTTGTCCACGCGCAGGCCGTCTACGAGCGTTTGGATTTCCTGGAGGGCGGCGGTCTGGAACTCCGCCTGGATCTGCGTTTGGAGCCCCCCTTTTTGGCCGCCTCCGATGAGGCGGCCTTAAGAGCGTCCAATTCTTTATCCGCCGCTTGCTCGCAAAGTTTCCAGAAGGCGTCGACCTCGTTGTGAAACTGCTGTCCGCGCTCGATCTGACGGCGGACGACGACTGCTTCCTCTTCGGAGAGAAAGCGTGACTGAGTGCGGCCACTCACCGCGTGGGTGAAGCTAATATAAGGGCCGTGCCGGGCGTCGGGATCGTGCGCACAGGGGCAAGATGCCTTACCGCATTTGACCAGGCGGGGGGAGATGGAACCTCGCCGCGCGGGGACGGGATTGTTCAGAGAGTAAGGGACGGTCGGGTTGGAGTCAGTCATGAATCCATCTTGCGGCATACACTGCCGTAAGACAAGAGGCAAAATAGGCCCATACGCCAACAATGCTATTTCTCAGACGTGCACCCGAGTTGGGGGTCCTTGTTGCTAGGGTCGGTAGCCACGATTGTTTTGAGGCGCCTCTGTCTTCGTCCGCGATGGCTTCAATGCGCCGGCGGGCACGGATCACGGCGTCGCGTAG
>JANXQG010000249.1 GCA_025356915.1 Planctomycetota bacterium
TACAAGGAAAGCGATAAGCTCTCCGGCCGGCAGCCCATCGAATTCGTGCAGGCGACTCGGCCCATCGTCATCATCGACGAACCGCAAAGCGTCGACTCGACGGACCGGGCACAGGAAGCCATCCGGGCGCTGAACCCGCTCTGCACGCTCCGCTACTCCGCAACGCATCGCAACCCGTACAACCTGGTCTTCCGGCTCGACCCTGTACGGGCATTCGAGCTTCGGATCGTCAAGCAGATCGTCGTCGCCAGTGCGGCAGCCCAGGGCGGAGCAAATGACGCCTTTGTTCGCGTCGAGCAGATCGACTACAAAAAGGGCATCAAGGCCAAGCTTCGCATCCACCTTCAGACTGCCGACGGCCCCAAGGAGAAGTCGGTCACGGTCAAGAACGGCACGGACATGTTCAGCGTGTCGAACGAACGGGCGTGTTATCAGGACGGCTTTGTCGTGGCCGAGATTAACGCCGAGCCGGGCAATGAGTTTTTGCGGTTCAACAATGGCCGGATAATGCGGCTCGGTGACGAAAGTGGCGGAATGCGTGACGACGTGTGGCGGGCACAGATCAAGCACACCGTCAAGAAGCACCTGGAGAAGGAATTGCAACTTCGCGGTCGGGACGTGAAGGTCTTGAGTCTGTTCTTCATCGACCGCGTGGCCAATTACCGTGACTATGACGAGTCAGGACAGCCGGTAAAGGGCAAGTTTGCCGAAGCCTTTGAGGAGACCCTAGCCGAGTTCGCCAAGGAGAGTCGATATGCACCTCTGGAGTGGATGAAGTTGCCGATGGACCGGCTACACAACGGCTACTTTGCTGTCGACAAGAAAGGCGTACTCAAGGACACGCGAGGCGATACCCACGCCGACGATGAAGTCTACAACCTGATCATGAAGGAAAAAGAACGGCTGCTGTCCGAAGAAGAACCGCTGCGGTTCATCTTCAGCCATTCCGCCCTCCGCGAAGGTTGGGACAACCCGAACGTTTTCCAGATTTGCACGCTGAACGAAACCCGCAGTGCCATGAAGAAGCGTCAGGAAATCGGCCGCGGCTTGCGATTGCCGGTGAATCAGTTCGGACAGCGGGTATTCGACGAATCGGTCAACAAGCTCTTCGTCATGGCCAACGAGAGCTACGAAGACTTTGCCCGGGCATTGCAGACCGAGTACGAAGAGGAATGCGGCGTCACCTTTGGCAAGGTGCCGATTACGGCCTTGGCACGAATCCCGCACGTCGTTGACGGCGAGGAGAACCCCATCGGCCGCGAGACAGCCGAAGTCATCAAGAAGGCTCTTGTCGAACAGAAGATGCTCGACACCGAGGGCCGCATTCAGCCGGCCTTTGACCCCAAGCGAAAAGACTTCAAGCTCGACCTGCCCGAGGCCCAGAAGGATCTTGTGCCGGCCGTGGTGGATCTGCTGGCGTCGTATCAGATCGAGCGGCACATCCGCAAGGACAAGGACGAAGTCACGAACCGGCTCAAGAAGGAAGTCACGCTCAGCCCCGAGTTCATAGCCCTTTGGGACCACATCAAGCCCAGGACCACCTATCGGGTGGAGTTTGAAACCGACGTGCTGGTCCGCCGGGCCGTGGCCGCCGTCAAACTCATGGAAAGAATCGAGGCCCCCAAGATTCGCGTCAGTGCCGGCCAACTCGACGTGCGGCGGGGCGGAATCGCCACCCAGGCCATGAGCGTGGCCGAGGAACAAGTCGCGACCGACCGCCATCCGCTGCCCGACGTGCTGGCCTACCTGCAAAACGAAACCGAGCTAACCCGCTCGACGCTGGTGCGAATTCTCAAGGAGTCGGGCCGGCTGACGGAATTTTTTCGAGATCCCCAGCGGTTCATGGACGCCGTGGCCCACATCCTCAAGTATGAATTGCACCGATTGCTGGTGGACGGAATCAAGTACGAACGAATTGCCGGCGATGGTTCGGAGACCGAATGGGAAATGATGCTCTTCAAGAACGAGGAGATTATCAACTATTTGACGGCCTTGCAGGTCAACCATTCCGTGTACGAATACGTCGTTTACGATTCGGAAGTCGAGCGGGAATTCGCCAAGCGGCTCGATACCCGCGAGGACATCAAGCTCTTCGTCAAGCTGCCGGCCAAGTTTGAGATCGACACCCCGGTCGGCAAATACAACCCCGACTGGGCAGTGGTAAAGCACGATAGCCAGACGCTCTACCTGATCCGCGAGACCAAGAGCACGAAAGACTTTGAGAAGCTCCGCACCAGCGAAGCCGACAAAGTCCGTTGTGGCCGGAAGCACTTTGAAACCTTGGGGGTGCCGTTCGCAGTGGTCGTTTCGGCGGACGAGCTATGACAGCCAATGCCGGTCGGCTTAACCGCCGAAACGATAGGAGCAACCATCTCTTACGGGCGACACGATGAACTACTCCAAAGCCCCCTTCCCTTCAAAGAACATCCGTTATTTCTTATCGGGCGTTGGAATTTGCTTGCCCTTGAGCTGATAGACATAGGCCAGCACCTCGGCCACGGCGGCGAAGCGGTCTTGAGGAATCGGGTGGTCGATCTCGACTTCGCGATACAATGCCTGGGCGAGCGGCTTGCGTTCGAGGATGGGAATTCCGTGTTCGAGAGCTAGCTTGCGGATCCGCGCCGCGATCAGGCCGGCCCCCTTGGCCACCACGATCGGCGAGGCCATCTTTTCGGGATCGTATTGGATGGCGATGGCCAATTCGGTCGGGTTGGTGATTACGGCGTCGGCCTTGGGCACCGCGGAAGAAATGCGATGCATGGCCAACTCTCGCTGGACCTGCTTCCGCCGTGCAACCATCTGCGGATTGGCTTCCAGATTTTTCATTTCCTCGCGGACCTCCTGCGAGGTCATTCGTAGGTCGCGTTCCTGTTTCCACCATTGAAAGCCGTAGTCCAAGACCGCCAGCAACAACAAGGCCATGGCGATCTTCATGCTCGTCCAGATCAGGATCTGCGAGAGAAAGCTGGCAATCTCGGGCGTCGTCATCACGGTTAGGCCAAGAATCTTTTCTCGCTGGCTATAGAGACTGGCATACGCAACACCCGCCACCAGCCCCATCTTCAAAAGCCCCATCACCAGTCGCACCAAGTTGGAGAGCGAGAAGATCCGCGCGAAACCTTGCAGCGGGTCCAGTCGCGTCAGGTCGGGAGACAGTTTCTCCGGCAGGAAAAGAAAACCGACTTGCAGGAAGTTCGCCGCAATGCCCGTGAATATGAGTAGCCCGAAAATCGGCAGCATGTAGTAAGCCAGCGCATAAGCTACTCGCTGTGCATGGGCGACGAAGAACTGAGGGTCGGCGGTAAGCCAAGGTTCACCGCCTAGTTGTTCCGTGGCGTAGCGAGCCAGCATTTCGACGACGGGGCCGCCCATCCATAAGAGGGCTGCCAGTCCGACCAGCAGCAAGGCGGCTGAGGCGAGATCCTGGCTTTTGGCCACCTGGCCTTCTTCCCTCGCCTGTTGGCGGCGGTGCGGAGTTGCATCCTGGGTTTTGTCGCCGTCGTTTTCTGCCATGCCAGAGGTTCTGTGCTAGGGGACACAACCCCGTTGGGGTAGGGCCTCGTTTTCTCCAGTTCCCAGGGTAGCCGCCGCTGCGGCATCCCTGGGCTAGAGGACACAACCCCGTTGGGGTTGAGCCTCGTTGAATCACTACTAGGGGGAATGTAATGGGATCCGCAAGGTTTGGAAGAGAATCTGCAACGTCGGCATGACCTGATCCTGGAAAACCAGCAAGGCCGCCCCGAGAGAAAAGAAAAACACGCCGAACGTGATCATGGCGTTCATTCCAAATCCGATCACCATGACATTTAACTGCGGCAGTGTGCGGCTGATCAGTCCCAGCACAAGCGTGGCCAGCAGCACGGCGGTTACCACCGGGGCCGCGGCGCGGATCGCCACATGGAAGCTCTGCGTGATCAAGACCAGAAACATTTCGACCAGCGACGCGAGCATTTCGGGGCTTGAACCGCCGTTGCCCGTGCCGAGAAACATCGCCACGCCTCCACCCGGTGGGATGGCGACGAACGAGTCCAACAGGCCGCCCAGAAGGATGCGATGCCCGCCCATAATCATGAACAGGGCCGCGCTCAGCAGGCTCAGCATCTGCGAGAATAGCGGCACATTGGTCGACGTCGTGGGATCGAAGATGTCGGCGAGCGAGAGTCCGCCGACGCGGCTCATCAAGTCGCCCGCCATCTGGATCCCGCCCAGCAAGATCGAAATTCCCATCCCCAGAATCAGGCCGATCATCAGTTCGCCGCCGATGATCAGCACATAGACCAGCAGACTGCCGGGGTAGGGCAAGGTGGCAAACCACTGGCTCGGCATGATCAATACTGCCAGGGCCAGCGAAACCAGGGCGCGGACCATGGCCGGGGCTTCCTTGGCACCGAAAATCGGCGACGAGATCAGCAATCCGCTGATCCGCGTCAACACCAAGGTGAAGATCAGAAATTTCTCGACATTGAACAGGGCCAGCGGGTTTATCATCGCTCGAACCGGATTGCGTAATTCAAGGAGTCCTCCGACAAAGAGGAATGCCGTGTGCCAAGACAACTCACCAAGAAAACCATTAAAATCTCCCCGGAATGCCTGCAATCAGCTCGGTCGTGTACTGCATCATCTGGCTCAGCAGCCAGGGCAACGTGAAGCTCAAGACCAGGATCATGATTGCCAGCTTGGGTACGAAGGCCACCGTTTGTTCCTGAATCTGCGTCACCGCCTGAAGCAAGCCGATCACCAGGCCCACAACCATTCCTGATAGGAGCACCGGAGCCGAAATCAAGAGGCTCATCCAGATCGCTTCGCGACCGAGTCCTATCGCCAGTTCTGATAAGGAGTCAGGGGTCATGCGGAGGAAGGGAGTTGGAGGTTAGTGAAGAAGAAATCCGAATGACGAAATGTTAAATGGCTTCGTCATTCGTCATTCGTCATTCGTCATTCGTCATTCTTCATTCGTCATTCGTCATTCGTCATTCGTCATTCATCATTCGTCATTCATCATTCATCATTCGTCATTATCTCTGAAAGCTCTGCATCAACATTCCAACCACCAGATGCCATCCGTCGACCAGTACGAACAATAGAATCTTGAACGGTAGCGAGACCAAGGTAGGCGGCAGCATGAGCATGCCCATCGATACCATGACGCTGGCAATCACCATGTCGAGAATCAGAAAGGGCAAGTAGATTTGGAATCCGATGAGGAAAGCCGTCTTTAATTCGCTGAGCATGTAGGCAGGCAGGAGTACCGTCATCGGCACGTCGTCATACTTGGTCGGGGCCGGGTCGGTCGACGCATATTTCCAGAACAACAGCACGTCTTCGGTGTTGCCGGTCCGCTCAATCTGCGCGCTCATGAATTGACGAATCGGCCCCGCACCCTGGGTCCAGGCCTGCTCCAGACCGATCTGCTTGTTCGTATAGGGTACAATCGACTGCTCATAGACCTGCTTCCAAGTGGGGGCCATGACCAGTAGCGTGATGAACATGGCCAGCGAGGTGATCACCTGGTTTGGTGGAAGCTGTTGGGTGCCCAGTGCCTGTCGCAACATGCTCAGCACCACCACCACGCGCACGAAACAGGTCGTCATCAACAGGATCGCCGGCGCCAAGCTCAGCACCGTCAGCAACAGCATCACCTGGATTGTCGAACTGAGTCCCTCCGGGCTGACCCACTTTTCCGGACCGGCGGTCAAATCCTGCGGCACATTGATCGCCAGCGGCCGACTACCGGCATCCTCTGCCCGAGCCGTCGCGGGAACCGTCAAACTGACAAAAACCAGCACCAACGAAAGCAGCTTCACCAGACCGAGCCCTCGCCCGGCAGTCTCCGTCCGACAATTTGCAATTTGCAATTTGCAATTTTCAATTTGCAATTCTTCTCTCTCAGGCATGTTTTTCCTCCCAGCGATAGCGTTTCCGACGCGTGCCAACGGGTTCGAGATTATCGAGTTCCAACGGCTCGCCCGACTTAGGGGCCAACTGCTGGAATACCTGGCGGAAGGCCATCGTGGAGCTTTTTGGATGGGCCTGCTGGCAGATGCCGGCGATGCGATCGACTTCGAGCGGATCGGTCACTTCGGTTAAGGTCTCGGTGCCGTTGGGCGTGATCGATACCAGCAGCAGCTTGCTGCCGCAGCGCAGTAGTTG
>JANXQG010000290.1 GCA_025356915.1 Planctomycetota bacterium
GCCGCAACATCTCATGGAACGCCTCTCGATCCTCAGGCTTCTTGAGTGCCGCCCAAAAGAGGTAGCCGATAATCAGCAGCGACAAGCTGACTTTTGCCAGCGTGATCAGCAGTTTCTTTAGGTTCATGGAGTTTGCAATCCCGGAGAAAACATCCAGGATACCAAAAACTTGAAGCGTGAGCGAGGTAGAGTGATCCGAACCCAGAAAAATGGCATTCCGGTTGGCAGTAGGGTGGGCCGAGCCGCAGGCGAGTCCCACCCTACAATTACCTGCATTCCACCCAGAGCCGAGAGATCAGAAAAACTGAGCCATTCTCGTTGTCGCAGTTTACTTAGCCACCCCTCATCTGGCAAGAAACACACTTCTTTAAGTCGCACTACCCCAAAGATAATTACAAGGTAGAATACGTGAGCTGCGCGAGGTAGTTCGACGGCGTGCTGGGGCACGCAGACCGAAAAACGACATATTTAGCAGTCCGAGAAACAAGTTATCGCGATCAAACAAAGGAGAGACCATGTCACGCATTACGGTTCAGGCCCTGGTGGCCTTGTTTGCCATTTCAGCAACCACTCTCGCAAGCGGTCAGGAGACTGCAAAGGCAGCCTTGAAGAGCGGTGTGGTGGACGACGAACAGGCTGTCCGCAAGGTTACGCAGAATTTCGTAAAGGCTTTCAATGCCGGCAGCGCGGATCAAGTTGCCGCGCTCTTCTTCAGCGGAGCGGAACTCACCGACGATGCGGGAAATGTCCACAAGGGAAGTGCCGCGATCAAGGATCTCTTTACTCATTTTATTGAAAAGTTCCCCGGGGCAACTTCGACAATGACCGCCAACTCCGTATGGATGGTCGGTCCGTCACTAGCGATCGAAGAGGGACAGCGTTTGGTTTCAACGAAAGACGACCGGGCTTCCGCTGCCACACACTATACGTTGGTGATGATCAAGCAGCAAGGCGAGTGGAAGATCGCGTCGGGTCGCGAGGTGGAAGACGACGATTCGCTCTCGCCGCACGACCGGCTCAAGCCGCTGGCATGGCTCGTGGGTGAATGGGTCGACGAAGGTTCCGACGCGGTCGTACAGATGTCCTGCAAGTGGTCCGAGGACAAAAACTACCTGCTCGTCAACTTTGATTCCAAGATCCAAGGTAAGCCCGCCATGAAGAGCAGCCAACGGATTGGCTGGGATCCATTGACTCAAAAGGTTAAATCTTGGGTGTTCGACTCCGATGGCGGCCACGGTGAAGGGCTTTGGTCTCAGGTCGAGAACCGCTGGGTGATCAAGTCCACTGCGGTGCTGCCTGACGGGCTGACCGGCTCGGCAACGATCACTCTGGAGCCTCGAGACAAGGACAGCTACCTCATGAAGGGCTTCGATCGGATTCGCGGCAAGACAGCGGAGCCGGACTTCGAGGTAAAGATCGTCCGCAAGCCGCCCACTCCGGCGGAGTGAAGCCTGTCCAGTCCCAGGAACGCGAATCGAGAAGGAAATTCCCATGACCCGCAAGAATACTAACCTGTTGGTGTCCCTTATACTCGCAAGTCTAGTCGCGACGATCGCACCGATGTCGGCTAATGGCCGAGGTGGAGGTGGAGGTGGATCGCGTGGCGGCGGTGGTGCTCGTGGTGGCGGCGGTGGCGCACGTCCCTCGATGGGCCCCAGCGCATCGCGTCCGGCACCACGGCCTGCACCAAAAGTTTCCAGGCCGCAGGCCGCTTCCCGACCTGCGCCTCAATCTCGACCGTCGCTTTCTCAAGTGAGCAGACCCAGCACTCGACCAGCCCAAACGCCGACACCCCGACCCTCGATGGGCGTATCCAGACCGTCGGGGCCAGCCAACAAACCGGTCACACGACCGGCAATTGCGCAAAAACCAAATGCGCCCGCCAATCGGCCCAGTCTCGGAAACGTCAGCCGGCCAGGCCCCACGGCACCAGGTGTTGCAACCCGTCCCGCGCCAGGTGGAAATCGGCCGGGCATTGGGGGTGACCGACCGGGGATCGGTGGAGATCGACCAGGCATCGGTGGAAATCGGCCGGGAATTGGTGGCGACCGGCCCGTTATCGGTGGTGGAAATCGTCCAGGGAGTGGCAATCGCCCGATCATCGGCGGCAACGACAACATTGTCAATCGTCCCGGTGGTGGCAACATCAACATCGGCAACATCAACAATCGTCCCGGCGGTAACAACTTTGTCAATATCAACAATCGTCCTGGCTGGGGTCTAGGTGACGGCGGGCATGGGAACTGGGCCAATCACTGGAACAATCACGGCATCAACGGTCACCACAACGGCTGGTATCACGGTTGCTGGAGCGGCAACTGGGGTAATTACTGGTATGCCCCCATGATCGCCGGTGCGACGGTCTGGGGGCTGAACGCCTTGCTCCCCTCCTGGGGTTATGACTATGGGGCCGGCTACTCGAATCCGTACTACGTCGAATCGGCTACGCCTGCTTACAACTACTCGCAGCCAATTTCCATCAGCACTTACGACACACCGACAGACGATGCATCGGCTGACTCGGCCTCCGACACACAGGCTGCTGCCACGGCTCCCACTCCCGAGTCTCCGCAGACGACCGAAGCCTATCAGTTCTTCGACCAGGCTCTGGCCGCTTTCAAGAGTGGCGACTACCCCAACGCTTTGCAGCTTGACCGGCAAGCCATCCAGAAATCTCCGAAAGACGCGGTGATGCACGAAGTTGCCGCACTGTGCATGTTCGCCACGGGCGACTACAGCCAGGCTGCATCAGTACTCAATAACCTGCTTGCCGTCGCGCCCGGAATGGACTGGACGACCATGAGCAGCCTGTACTCGAGTATGGATGTCTACACCGAGCAGTTGCGCACCTTGGAGGCCCGCTGCCGTCAGAAGCCCGACGATGCCGCGGCCCAGTTCGTGCTTGCCTATCACTACCTGGTTGCCGGATACAGCGACGCCGCGGTGAGCGCGCTCAAGAGGGTAGTGAAGGCGCAGCCGAGTGACCAGGTTGCCAAGCGAATGCTCGACTCACTCATGCCTCCCTCGACCGAACAAACCGCGGAGGCCCCCAGGCCCACGCAGCCAGCCGATCCCTCGCCCGCCGAGGCTGGCCCAACAACGGATCTAGTCGGAAACTGGCGTGCCCAGCGAGATGGCGCAGTTTTTCAACTGGCCATTGACGACAACAGCCAGTTCACATGGAAAGCAACGCCAAAAGGCAAGCCAGCCGTCACCTTGGCCGGCACGCTGACTAGCGCAGGCGATGCAATTCTCTTGCAGAGCAAGGACCAAGGCACGATGGCCGCTCAGGTCAAGTCGGGCGGGGCGGACCAGTTCCAGTTCATCGCCGCCGGCAGCCCGACCGACGACAAGGGCATTTTATTTCAACGAATCAAAGAAAACGATTAGAGGATCGAAGGGCAATGCGGGTAAAATAATATGCATGCCACCTGCATCCGATCGGAAAGTTGCTTTCCTAAATGGCTTCGCATGATTCCAGGAGGTGACCGAAGTAGGGTGGGCCGAGTGAAACGAGTCCCCATACGAACCAACTTAAGGATTTTGGGTATCATTGTCCAATTTGGGATCTTTGTATCCCGAAGGGACATAACGCCGTTGGCGTAGGAAATGAATGGGCACGAGTTTCCAGCTTCGAGGCACCGGACACATTGTGGGATGGAACGAGTGAGTTCCTTAAGTTGGTTCGTATGGGAGAGCGCTGCGCTCGTCCCACCCTACTCCAGCGCCTCCAGAAATCACGCAAGGCTATTTAGCGGCAACGACGCACTGGCACCTCCCGAAGAGGGAATTGAATGAACGTGAGACACGGTGGAGGTCAAATGAGACCCAACCTAGTGCGATACAAAGTAGCGAATCAATGACTGTCGTGTTCAGTCGCACCGCTTCCGCCCTTGGGCACGAATTTGAAAACCTCGATGTAATCCTCACTGATCTTCCGGCGGTCCGACTTATCGTAGGCCGCAAAAGGATAGGCTTCATGGGCGACCAGATCATAATCGGCTTGCATTCTTTCCAGCCATTGTTGTCGGGTTCGCGGATCTGGTGGTGGCGATTCCTGCTCTTCCTTCGGTGACCGATACAACACGCAACGCAACGGATGATCGACGGAGACCCGATCCAGTTGCGGCTTCTCGCCTCGGGCGTGACGCGGCGAGTAGATCCGCTGATTGCAGAAATAAAGCGACGACCATCCACAGTTCTTTTTGTCGGGCGAAAGATCCGTCTTGAGATCGGTCTCGCAAGAGACCAACTCACTGTCGAGGGCCAGTTCAAACCAGAACCATTGCGCGAACGCGCGGGCACGCAATGTCGTGCCCGATTTGTAAGGCTGCGTCACATCGCGGAACCAGGAACCTGCCCCCAGCAAAACGAGCAGACCAAGGGCAATGGTACAGCCATTCAAATTTTTCGGCGGGCTAAAGCCCACCCTACGTAAGGTGGGCTTTAACTCGCCGCTTGGCATTGTGCCCGTTGACGGAACTCGTCGCCGGCCCTCGATCCACGTCAACGCAGCCGTTAGCCCGATGGCGATCAGCATGCAAAAAGCCGGGGCGAGAAAGAGCGTCATCCGTGCGTGGCCGCCATAAGGAAAGCGATGCAACGCCGCAGCGATGAAGTTCAATCCCAGCGGTCCTGAAAGCAGGCCCAAAAGCAGCCACTGCCGGCGGCGAATGATCGCGACCAACCCAAAGATTCCGCAGAGCAATGAGAACGTGCTACCCCAGTTTGGCCCGCCGACGGGATAGCCCAACATTGCACCGGCGTGAGTTTCCAGAAGCCATAGCGGCAACTCCAGCGGTTGCATAATCGGCGGGAAGGCGTTGGCCCAACCATCTTCCATCATCTGCTGGTTCGTGGCACCGACCGAGTTCTTACTGACGAGCAGCACCGCTCCAACACTCGCAACAAGGATAGCGTTATAGACGACCCAAGGGATCCAGCCCAAAGCAACAGGCACTCGCCGTGTGTCATCCGCCATTTCTCCCGTTGCAGCGGGCGTCGCCTCGGTCATGAACGAATACCCTGTTCCAGCGAGTTTCTTGCTCAGGATCACTAGGCTTACGCTGCCGGCGGCAAAGATCGCGGGAAACGAGTAGCCCACGGCCGGGCCGACCAGCGCAGCCAGATACCAGAGCCACCGCGTCTGGTCCGGCTGTCGCAGCCATTCGATCACCAGGGCAAGCATGGCCAACGCCACCAGCAGATCGCAGCCATAGGGCTTGGCCTCGGCAGCGTAACGCGTCATCGGATAAGCGACGGCGAACAGCCCAACGGCCAGAATGAGCGAAATGCCTTGGAGCAATCGCCCGGCTACATGGCGGAATAACAGCAGGCTACCCAGTCCGCACAGGAACGGAATCAGCCGCAGTGTATATTCGCTGAAGCCCAAGAGCTTGACGAGCGTCAATTGCCCCCAGAGGAACAACGTCGGAGCAACCTGAAGGTAGCGCAGTGGCTGAAGCAACTCGCCGTAGCCACGGTCGAGCAGATTCGCCGACAGCCCGGCCTCGTCTTCCCAGAGCGGGAATCGCAGCAGATAGCGGGTCAGGCGGAGTACCAGCCCCAAAATCATGAGGGCTAGCAACCATCGCCGTTGGGCTTGGGGTGATAGCAGATTCTCTTCGCCACGAAACCGATCGAGGGAGGCAAAAGCCGGGCAGTTCTTTTCTTGAGACATCGTGTCTCCCTTGACCGACTTAGTCGTTCACGTACGTTTCCAAAAATCGGGCTAGGCGATGGAAATCGCTACCTGGCTCAATGTAGCGAACGACGGTCACGAGCGTGGCCGGATCGACCAACTGATCGAATCGCACGTAGTTCAATTCGAGCTGGCCGCGGATGGAAACCATCACGCCGTCCAGCCGCTTTTCGACCAACGCACGATAGGCACCCACGCCGAGTTGGCTGCCGAGCATGACGTCGAATGCCTGCGGCCTGGCGCAGCGGCTCTCGTAGCCCAGCGGAACGCTGGTCACCTTGCGCTTCTTACCGGTCTGCTTGGCATACTCCTTTGCCACGATTTCGGAAAAGAGCTTGCCAAAATTGATTTGTGCAATAGTGATATGGCCGTGCTCGTCGCGGGCCACGCCGTCAATGTGCTGATGGGGAAGCAACTCGGCTAGGCCTTCGGCCAGCACGATCACGCCAAACTCCTTGCCTTCGGCCTCTTCGCGAACCCGCATCGTGGCTACAATGCGTCTCACGACCTCGTTGAGTTCCATCACGCGGCGGATTTCCTTGCGGCCCGTCTTCGGATTGACCGACTCCTCGCTGGTTTCGTACTTGCCGGTGATGTCCTCGACGCTGACCACCAAGCTCGCCTCGCCGGCGATTGCCACTCCGTAGGCCAGCCAGCCCGCGCTGCGGCCCATGCACTCACAGAGAAAATAGGCCTGATTGGCCTCGGCATCGGCCAGCAGGTTGCGGACCTCCGATGCGAGGAACTCGACCGCGGTGAAGTAGCCGAAGGTGAAGTCGATGCCCATGTAGTCGTTGTCGATCGTCTTGGGTAGATGCACGACGGGGATGTGGCGGCTGCCGGGCGGCAGCGTTTCCTGGTACATTTTGAACTTATTGGCCGTCTTCAGCGTGTCGTCACCGCCAATGGAGATCAGCGCGTCGACTTCCAGCGAGCACAACGCCTCGTACACGGTCTTCAGCGGCGCGGTCCGTTCCGGATCGCGGAAGTGGGCTGGATCGGAGACCAACTTGCCCGGGTTGGCCCGTGAGGTGCCGATGATGATACCCTGGCTGTTCCGGGTCCGCTTCAACGTATGGTGTGTGATGCGGATGTAGTCTTTGTCTTCGGCCAGCGGCCGGTCCGGCGTGTACTCGATCAGGTGGGAGTAGCCGTGGAGGATGCCGATGACGTCGATATTGTTGCGGAGGAAAGAGACTGCGGCCGTCGAGATGACGGCATTCGCCGCCGGAGCGGGACCGCCGGCAAAGAGGATCGCCACGCGGCGAATGCTCGATTCCAACATCGGCGGTCGAGACAATGTGCTGCTCATGAAAGACTCCGATCAAAAGTAGAAAAAAAATTGAATTTTGTGCGATACTGCTTCAAAACCGGGTACGCAGGCGAGACGCTTGCGCCACGTACCGGGTTTTGAAACAGCGTCTTAGGTCTTCCACGTTCGCTCGATGAACGTGGTATCGACGTGATGTTCGATAAACGCGGTGTGGTTGAGGATCTTCTCCTGCAACGCCATGGTCGTCTTGATGCCTTCAACCCGCAACTCACGCAAGGCTCGCTTCATGCAGGCAATCGCCTCCGCGCGCGTCGGCTGATGGACGATCAGCTTACCGATCATCGAGTCATAATACGGCGAGACGGTGTAGCCCTGATGCACGTGCGAATCGAAACGCACACCGAACCCGCCGGGCGGAATGATCCGCGTGATCAGGCCCGGCGTGGGTCGGAAATTCTTTTCCGGATCCTCGGCATTGATGCGGCACTCGATCGCGCACCCACGCTGGACGATTTCCTCCTGCTTGAACGGCAACGGCTCGCCGGCGGCCACGAGGATTTGCATCTTGATCAGGTCGATGCCCGTGACCATCTCCGTCACCGGGTGCTCGACCTGGATGCGGGCGTTCATCTCGATGAAGAAATAGTTCCCCTGCTTGTCGACAATGAACTCGACGGTACCGGCATTGTGATAATTGGCCAGTTTCACTAAACGCACGGCCGATTCACACATGGCCTTTCGTGTTTCGGCTGGCAAGTTGGGAGCGGGGCTTTCCTCGATCAGCTTCTGGTGGCGGCGCTGCATCGAGCAGTCGCGTTCCCAGAGATGGACCGCATTGCCATGCATGTCACCGATTACCTGGACCTCGACGTGCTTGGGATGTTCGACATACTTCTCCAGATAGATTTCGGTGCTGCCGAAAGCAGCTTCCGCCTCGGCTTGGGCCTGCTGTAGGGCCGACTTCAGTGCCAGTTCGTTCAATGCCACGCGCATGCCTCGCCCGCCACCGCCTGCCGATGCCTTGATCAGCACCGGAAAACCAAACTGTAGGGCCAACTGCAATGCCTGGGCCTCGCTCTCGATCAGTCCCTCACTCCCTGGCACCGTGGGCACGTCGGCCAGTCGGGCCATCTTGCGAGCTGAGTTCTTGTCGCCCAGCATCGCCATGGCTTCCGGGGATGGGCCGATGAACGTGATGTCGCAATCGCGGCAAACTTCCGCGAAATGGGAGTTCTCGGCGAGAAACCCGTAGCCCGGATGGATCGCCTGCACATTGCCGACCTCGGCTGCGCTGATGATGCGATCGATTTTCAGATAGCTTTCGCCAGCCCTGGGCGGACCAATACAATAAGCCTCATCGGCCATTTCCAAATAGGCAGCGCCGCGGTCTGCCTCGCTAAAGACAGCCACGCTTTCAATGCCTAACTCACGGCAGGCGCGAAAGATCCGCAGGGCGATCTCGCCCCGATTGGCAACGAGAATACGTTTGAACATCAGCCCCGTGTATCCACTCTGAAGAGAGGTTGACCGAACTCGACTGGCTGGCCGTTCTCGACTAGCCTGGCGGTAATTTTTCCCGACACTTCTGCCGGAATTTGGTTGAAGACCTTCATCGCCTCGACAATGCAAACCGTGGTCTCTGGCCCGACATGGTCCCCCACTTTCGCATAGGGTGGCGACTCAGGATTGGGGGCCGCAAAGAAGGTGCCGACAATCGGGCTCTTGATCACGGCGATGTGGGCTTCATCGGCCTTGGGCTGATCCGCAGCCAGCGGCGCAACCGCAGCAGGAGTGGCGACAGAAGCCTCGGCGGCACGCGGCGAGGCGACTGCAATCACCGGATCGGAACCGCGGCGGAGTTGAATCCGCGTAGCTCCTTCGCGGATGTCGATCTCGCTCAGGTCGTGTTCCTTCATAAGCTCGACCAACCGGCGAACCCTTCGCACGTCGAAAATATCTTGGTTAGGCGTCGAACCAGACATACCAGGCCTTTCTTCTCAGGGTGGGCTTTAGCCCGCCTCATGCATGGGCGGGC